>JAISAC010000138.1 GCA_031266935.1 Prevotellaceae bacterium | reverse complement strand
TACTAAGGTAGCCTTGTAAGAATAAGGTTTTTCTCCGAAAAGGAGAGGAGAACCTGTACTAAGGTAGCCTTGTAAGAATAAGGTTTTTCTCCGAAAAGGAGAGGAGAACCGGTACACGAGGGTACCTGCTGAGACCTTGCTACCCTCTCCTTTGGAGAGAGGCCGGGGGTGAGGTCTCTATAGGAAATTCAAAATTTCAAATTTCAAGTTTCAAGTTTCAAAATTTCAAGTTTCAAAGTTTCAAAGTTTCAAAGTTTCAAAAAATCAACATTAACAACAAAACTTTATTTATTATGAAAACGAGAATTGCAAAGCAGCTAGCTTTGGCGGCCATCATACTTGGCTGCTCAAGCCTTATGGCGCAGGCTGCGCCAACGCCATCGACCTTTACGCAGGTAAAGCCTTTGGGAGAAGTCTCTTTCGAAAACGGAGCGGGGACAGCTTGGGGCGATTACAACAACGACGGACATTTGGATGTTTTTTTATGGGGATACAGCGGCACTTCCCGTCCATTCCTTTGCCAAAATGACGGTAGCGGCGGATTTACCGATGTTACGGAAGCAGCTTTTCCTAATCCTTTCGAGGGGTTCAACAAGCAATTAGTTTACGCTTCTGCTGCGTGGTTAGACTACGACAACGACGGCAACTTGGATATTATCATATCCGGACACTGGTGGGGGATAGGAACATATACCAAGCTGTTCAGAAACAGCGGAGAGCCAGGCTATACGCTGACGGAAACATCAATAGCATTTCCGGGAATAGATTCCCGAAGCAATGATAACTCTACGCGCTTCCTTGCCGTGAGCGACTACAACAATGACGGCTACCCCGATATTGTTATTACGGGGATGTCAGCGGCGGGGGCATTTGATGCTTGGCATTTTGTAGGTGATGATTATGTCCTTGGAAGAGTAGACCCAGCACCTGTTTTTTACCTTTACAAGAATACTGCAGGGACAGGCTTTGAGCTGCAGGATAAGGCCGTAAACGGTGCAAATTTTCCGAGGGCAACGGGAGGCTCTGTAGCGTGGGGCGACTACAACAACGACGGCTACCCCGATATTCTATACACCGCAACAGGACATGATGGTTGGGGAGATGGCTACGACCGTAATATCGGCATTTACACCAACAACGGCGATGGCACCTTTACAAGCGATGGCGGCCATACGTTTGATTATGGCCCTCAAAACGGCGAGGCTGCATGGATTGATTACGACAACGACGGCTGCTTGGACGTTTTTGTAACCGGATATGACTGGGATCCGACTTATGGTTATACCGGTAAGCTGTTCCACAACAACCAAAACGGGACTTTTACAAAAATTACAGGGCACGGTATTACTCCAACGCAATTTTCAAGCTCTATTGCTGTTGGCGATTTGAATAACGACGGATTTGCCGACGTTGCGCTCATTGGAAATAATGGCGCCAGAGGCATATACTACAACAACGGTGATGGCACTTTTACAAAAAATACGGACGTTATTGCTGATGCGTGGGGTAACACGTATGAGCTAACTGAAGGTACGGTAGGGTTTGTGGATTACGATGGCGACGGCGCCTTGGACATATCGGTAATCGGGCGCAATACGCACTTTGTGCTCTACAAAAATACGAGCAACATCGCAACATCCCCGGACGCTCCCACCAACCTGAGAACGTCTATGCTTGGCACCGTTGCCAGCTTGGAGTGGGAGGCTCCCGCTTTCTCCTCGCCGCTGCGCTATAACGTTTACGTTAAGAATGTGTCAACAGAAGCCGTGCAAATTTTGGCGCCTGCCGATATTGCTACCGGCCACCTGAAAACAGGGCTTGACAACGTCAACCTGCTAACGACTACCTCTTTTGGGGCAAGAGGGCTAAGCGCGGGTGCCTACGAGTGGGGAGTGCAGGCCATCAGCAGCAGCGGAGCGGCGAGCGCTTTTGCCTACGGCGGCCAATTTATCGTTACCCTGATTTCCGACCATGAGGTAAGCTCTCCTAACGGGAAGCTGAAAATTAAGGTGACCGGGCTAAACAGCGACGTGAGCTACTTGGTAACGCTCAACGGAGCCACGCTAATCGGCTCGTCGAGCATAGCCATGGCGCTGAGCAACGGAAAAAGGCTGGGGCAGAACGTTTCGCTGAATTCCATCACGCCGGTTGAAGTGCGCAACCGTAATATCCCCATCCTGTACGGCAAAAACGCAACCATGAGCGAGTCGTACAACGAGGCTACCATAGCGTTTAACGAGAACCACTCGCTGGTAGTGCGCGCCTACGACGAGGGCGTTGCCTACCGCTGGGTTATGCAGTACGGCGCGGAGGAGGTATTCGTTACATCGGAGCAAGCCGACTTCACGTTTACCGACAACCCCAAAGTTTACTACCCGGGAACCAGCTCCTCAATGACGCAGTTTGAGAATTTTTACTGGGAGTATAGCAGCATAAATAACATTCCAACGGGCGATGGGACGCGCAGCTACAAGCGCTGCGCTACTCCGGCCATGTTTGCCCGCACCGACGGCGTAAAGGTAGTAGTTACCGAATCGGATGTATTCCAGTACCCCAGCTTGATGCTGGAAAAGAAAAACAGCACTACCGTGCGGGGGCTGTGGGCTTTCTATCCTAAAACATGGAATGGGCAGAGACCAGGAGAAGAGTACGGCGATGGATATGCAAGTCACGAAGTTACCGAAAGAGAAAATTACATGGCGAAAACGCCCGGCAGCCGCAGCTGCCCGTGGCGCGTAATGATTGTTTCCGAGCAGGACAAGTACTTGCTGAATAACGAGCTGGTGTTTAAGTTGGCGCGTCCTCAGGTAACGGATAAGGGTGATTTTGGCTTCGTGAAGCCGGGCAAATCGCTCTGGGAATGGCTGCACGACGGTGTACTGGAAGCCCACGCTCCACAAAAAGTCAACGGCAAGTTGACCTACGAGGTGTACAAGTACTACGTTGATTTTGCCATAGACAACAAAATAGAGTACGTAACCCTCGACGCCGGCTGGGATGCTATGGACGAAGGGGATGATAATCACACCAACATTAAGAAGCTTTGCGCCTACGCCAAAGCCCACGGCGTAAAAATCATCGTTTGGGAGCATAGCTACAGGCTTTTTGAGTACAATTGGGTGATAAGCGATGAGCGCAATTTTGGTATTTCCGGCTTCAAGATAGACTTTATAGCGCGCAACGACCAGCA
This sequence comes from Prevotellaceae bacterium, assembly GCA_031266935.1. Classification (GTDB taxonomy): domain Bacteria; phylum Bacteroidota; class Bacteroidia; order Bacteroidales; family UBA932; genus JAITMY01. The sequence goes on along the minus strand of JAISAC010000138.1, from coordinate 19,494 downwards.
GGCAAACGACTGGGTAGAGGCAACAGCGCGCGAATGTGCCGGTTGGGGTATGGTGCTGCTCATTCACGGCAGCCCAACGCCTATGGGCTTAAACCGCACCTACCCCAACATTCTCAGCTACGAAGCCATACCGGGCGAGGAGCGCTATAAGTGGAATGACCGCGACAATGAGCCGAAAGGAGAGGTCGGGCCGGACGCCAACTTCCACACCACCTTCCCGTTTATCCGCATGTTGAACGGGTCGGTGGACTACACGCCCGGCAGCCTGAATAATGTGTTTAAAAGCAATTTTAACGTGATTACCTCCGGCCGTCCGCAAAGCATCGGTACGCGCTGCCACGAGCTCTCGCTGCTCGTGGTGCTCGACCACTACCTTACCACGCTTTGCGACGCTCCCACGGAGTACGAAAAGTCGGAGAACGCCGAAATTATGCGGTTCATGATGAAAATACCCTCAACGTGGGATAAGACCGTTCCGCTCAGCGCCCGCGTGGGGGAGCATATCGTTATGGCAAAGCAGAAGGGAGACATTTGGTACGTTGGCGGCATGACCAACAATACGGCGCGCAGCCTCACGGTGGACGACTTCTCATTCCTGCCCGACGGCGTTACCTTCAAGGGCTACCTGTACAAAGACGTTCAGGGTGGCGCCGCAACGGCGTACACCTGCGAAGCGCTTAGCAACATTACCAGCGCAACGGGAAGCATGGAGGTTGCCTGCGTTAAGGAGGGCGGCTTTGTGATGCAGCTCTACATAGAAAATTCGCCGGACGACCCGAACTTTAGCATTGTGCACGTTCCGCAGCCTGTTGATGGTACGGAAGAGCTGCCGAAACCCTACAACGCTTCGGCGGCGTGGGGCGACTACAATAGCGACGGGTATTTGGATTTGGTTCTCACCGGCGCGGGCAACGGCGTGTTTGCAAACAACCACTCCGGCAGGCTTACAAAGCTGGCTGGTACGCCGGCGGCGCTCGAATACGCAGGAGCCTCTTTTGCGTGGATTGACTACAATAACGATGGCGTTTTGGATTTCCTGACCTCGGGGAAGAATGGGGATGAGAATCCTGCGCTGAAGCTGTTTACAGGCATAGACGGCGGCGGCAGCGTAAGCTACGCCGAAACGGCAGTACCGGCATTTGCCGCCATAGACTACGGCGGCGGCAACAACCCCACCCGCAGCATTGCCGTTGCCGACTACAACAACGATGGCTACGCCGACGTGCTGGTCATGGGGCTTGACGCTGCCGCTAACCAGCGGCGCGTTTACCTGTACAAAAACCTCAACGGAGCAGGCTTTGAGCAGGCAACGGGAGTATTTGGCGGCGCCGATTACCTTGCCTGCAACGGCGGCGGCATTGCGTGGGGAGATTTCAACGGCGACGGCTATCAGGATGTGCTGTTTTCCGGCTACGTCGACGGAGCCGACCCGCGAGCCGGCATTTACAAAAATAACGGCGACGGGACTTTCGGCCCGCTCACGCTGACGCTTCACGGCGGCGGCGCCCTCGGAACCTACGGCGGAGAGGTGGCGTGGCTCGACTACAACAACGACGGGCGGCTGGACGCGCTGATTACCGGAGGCGGCAGCTTCCTGTTCAGGAATGACGGCGGTGAAACCTTTACGGAGGTGGAGAATACAGGAATTGCCTCCATGTCCGAATCGTCCGTTGCCTGCGGCGACGTAAACGGCGACGGGTATGCCGATATTGTTGTATCGGGAACTTCCGGCTCGGATATCTACCTCAACAGGGGCGGGAGCGGCGCCTTTAGCCGCGTGTCCGGAATCCTGCCGGTCTCCCACGCGGGCGTGACCACCCTTGCCGACTACGACAAGAACAACCTCTTAGATATATTTACCACCGGCTACGACGCTTCGGACTTGCTGAAAAACAAGACCGCTGTAAGCCTTGCGCCGCCGGCGCAGCCCACGGCTTTGGAGGCTGTTGAGGAGAGCGAGGCGGGTACGGTAACGCTGTCGTGGGTTGCCCCCGCAGGCGCGTCGCTTCGCTACAACCTCTACCTGAAGAGCAACGCAACGGGCGCCATCTACACGGTAGCGCCTGTGGATATCAGTTCGGGATTTTTGAAGGTGGGCCTCGACAACGTCGCGCTGCTCACAGGCGCCTCGCACGTCATCAAAGGTTTGAATTATGGCGCTTATACGTGGGGCGTGCAGGCCATTACCAACGGCAGGGTTGCCGGCGAGTTTGCCGCCGCCTCTGCATTTACCGTAAAGCATAGGGGCAAAGCCATTACCTCTTTTGCAGTAGGCAACAGGGCAGCAAACATCAATGAAGATGAAAAAATCATTGTCCTAACCTACAATGCGGGCGAGGCGGTAGATAGAGCCAACCTCACCCCCACCTTTACGCTCAGCACAGGCGCAAAGGTTTACGTCGAGAATGCTGAGCAAGCATCAGGTGTAACCGTTCAGGATTTCACCGCCCCTGTAACCTACAGGGTGGTTGCCGAAAATGGAGAGGTGGAAAGCTACACGGTAACGGTTGTAAAGAATTACTACACCGGCACAGACATTATCTCTTTTGCAGTAGACGGCGGGTCGGTAGAAATCGTTGGCACAGGCATCACGCTGACCTACGCCGCAGGCGTGGCGGTAGATCGAGCCAACCTCACCCCCACCTTTACGCTCAGCGCAGGGGCAAAGGTTTACGTCGAGAATGCTGAGCAAGCATCGGGTGTAACCGTTCAGGATTTCACCGACCCTGTAGCCTACAAGGTGGTTGCCGAGGACGGTACTACGGAGGCCATCTACACGGTAACGGTTGTAAAGAATTACTACACCGAAAAAATGATTACCTCATTTGCAGTAGGGAACGATGAGGCAACCATTAACGAGGAGGGTACAAAAACGATAACGTTGACTTACCCGAGATTGACGGTGGTAAACTTGAAAAACCTGACGCCCACCTTTGCGCTAAGCTTGGGCGCCACGGCCATCGTTGGCGAAACGCTGCAAGTTTCCGGCAGCACCGTTAACGATTTCAGCAGCACGGTTCAGTACGTGGTAACAGCCGAAGACGGATCATCTGTTATCTACAACGTAACGATTACGGTGTACAAGAACCCCTACAAAAGCATAACGCTCTTTGAAGTAGGCACTAATAGTGCGACCATCAGCGGAGATGCAAAAACCATCACGCTGACCTACGGCAAAGGTGTGATGGTAAACTTGGCTAACCTCGTACCCACCTTTGCGGTTAGCGAAGGCGCAACGGTTTACGTCGGGGTGGCTGAACAAGAGTCGGGTATAACCCCTCAGGATTTCACCAACCCCGTAGACTACAGGGTAGTCGCCGAAGACGGTACGGAGGCCACCTACACGGTAACGGTTGTTAAGGAGTACTACACCGGCACAGCCATTACCGATTTTACGGCAGGTGGCAAGACGGCTGAAATCGTTGGCACAAACATCACGCTGACCTTCGCCGCAGGCGAGGCGGTAGCGCTGACCAACCTCGCTCCCACCTTTACGCTCAGCGAAGGCGCAAAGGTTTACGTTGGAGATGATGAACAAAAATCGGGCGAAACCGCTCAGGATTTCACCAGCTCTGTACCCTACAGGGTGGTTGCCGAAGACAAGTCGAAAGCAGCCATCTACACGGTAACGGTTAATAAGGATTACTACACGGAGTATGAAATAACAACTTTCTCCATAGGCAGCTACACGGGCGTTATCGAAGGCATGAATGTAACGGTAACCTATCCTGCCGGTACCGACAGAGCTACTTTAACAGGGCTACAGCCGTCGTTCACCCTCAGCGCCGGCGCTACGGCTACGGTGAGCGGTGTGTCCCAGACCTCCGGCGTTAGCACCGTTGGCGGCTTCGCCGACGGCCCCGTAACCTACAGGGTTACCGCCGAAAACGGAGAGAATTCGGAGTACGTTGTTGACATTGCCATTGCCAAATATACGGGGCATAGCATTGTGCAGGTTTGGCTGGGGGATAACTTCGGCGTACCAACCGGTGATAACGAAATTGTGATTACCGTCCCGTTTGACTATTCGGAAGACCTGAGCAGCGTGGCGATAGGGTTCCAGCTTAGCCCGGGAGCCACTGCCGTTGCGGGCTCGCAGGTGCAGACGTCCGGGGAAAGCGTTCAGAATTTTACCGTCCCTGTGAGCTACAAGGTAACCGCCGAAGATGGAATGGGTACCACAACCTACACCATTAGCATAGTTAAGGCCAACCGTACCGGCAGCCGCATCATTACGTTTACGCTGAGCGGAGTTAGTGGCGTGATTGACCAGAGCGAGCACCTTATCAAGGTAACGCTCCCGGCAGGCTACACCGGCGATTTGAGCAGCCTGGTCGCAGCCTTTACGCTCGACGGAGGCGCTACAGCCTCTGTAGGCGAAACGCTGCAAGAGACGGGAGTAACCCGCAACGATTTTTCGAATATGGTAGAGGTAGCGTACAAAGTTACCGCCGAAGATATGGTGAGCACTACTACTTACAACGTAACCGTAGAGGTGGCCAAGTACGCCGGAACGCAAATTACCGCTTTGAGCTTCTACGGCAGAGCTGCAGGCATTAACCACAGCTCGCACGCCATTACCGTTACCTACGCCGAGGGTGAGGCGGTAAACCTCGCCGGCCTCGTACCCACCTTTACGCTCAGCACAGGGGCAAAGGTTTACGTTGGAGATGCTGAGCAGGCATCGGGCGAAGATGCTCAGGATTTCACCAGCCCTGTTGCCTACAGGGTGGTTGCCGAAAATGGCGACGTGGCCACCTACACGGTAACGGTTATCAAGCGCTACTACACCGGCAAAGCGATTACCTCGTTTAGCGTAGGGAATGATGCCGCAACCATTACCGAGGGTGCAAAAACGATAGCGCTGACTTACCCGGCAGGGACAACGGTAGATTTGGAAAACCTTGCGCCCACCTTTACGTTGAGCGCAGGCGCCACGGCTACCGTTGGCGGAACGCTGCAAACATCGGGCGAAAGCACTAACAATTTCACCGGCGCTGTTGCGTACAGGGTAACGGCCGAGGATGGCACGTATGCCGACTACAGCGTAGCGATTACCGTAACGAAGTACACCGGCAAAACCATTGCTCTTTTTGCAATAGGGGGAAAGAGCGGAGTTGTTAACGGAGACGAAAGAACCATTACCATTACCTACGCCGCAGGCGAGGCGGTAAACCCAATCGGCCTCGTCCCCACCTTTACGCTCAGCACGGGGGCAAAGGTTTACGTTGGGGAGGTTGAGCAGGCATCGGGCGTGAGCGCTCAGGATTTCACCAGCCCTGTAGCCTACAAGGTGGTTGCCGAGGACGGATCGGAAGCAACCTACACGGTAACGGTTGTCAAGAATTACTACACCGGCAAAGCCATTACCTACTTTACGGCAGGCAGCAAGGTGGCAGAAATCGTTGGCACAAACATCACGCTGACCTACGCCGCAGGCGAGGCGGTAACGCTGACCAACCTCAAACCCACCTTTACGCTCAGCCCGGGGGCAAAGGTTTACGTTGGGGATGCCGAGCAAACATCCGGCGTGAGCGCTCAGGATTTCACTACTCCTGTAACCTACAGGGTGGTGGCCGAGGACAAGTCGGAAGCCATCTACACGGTAACGGTTATTAAGAATTACTACACCGGCAAAGCCATTACCTCTTTTGCAGCAGGCAGCAAGGTGGCGTCCATCAGCGAGGATGCAAAAACCATCACGCTGACCTACGCCCCAGGTGAGGCGGTAAACCTCGCCAGCCTCGTACCCGCCTTTACGCTTAGCACGGGGGCAAAGGTTTACGTTGGGGATGTTGAGCAGGCATCAACCGTAAATGTTCAGGATTTCACCAGCCCTGTAGCCTACAGGGTGGTTGCCGACGACAAGTCGGAAGCCATCTACACGGTAACGGTGGTTAAGAATTACTACACCGGCAAAGCGATTACCTCGTTCCGAGTGGGGAGTGATGAAGCAGCCATTAGCGAGGATGCAAAAACCATCACGCTGACTTACCCGCGAGGGACGGCGATAGACTTGGAAAACCTGACGCCCGCCTTTACGTTGAGCGCAGGCGCCACGGCTACCGTTGGCGGAGCGCTGCAGGTTTCCGGCGAAACCGCTAACGATTTCAGCAGCGCTGTTCAGTATGCGGTAACGGCCGAAAACGGAGAATCTGCTACCTACAGCGTAGCGATTACCGTAGTTAAGCTCTCCGACAAGGCCATTGCTCTTTTTGCAGTGGGCGACAAGAGCGGCGCCATTAGCGAAAGCGCAAAAACCATCACGCTGACCTACGCCGAGGGTGAGGCGGTAAACCTCGCCAGCCTCGTACCCACCTTTGCGCTCAGCACAGGGGCAAAGGTTTACGTTGGGGATGCCGAGCAGGCATCGGGCGTGAGCGCGCAGGATTTCACCAGCCCTGTTGCCTACAGGGTGGTTGCCGAGGACGGCTCGGAGGCCACCTACACCGTAACGGTTATCAAATCCTACTACATCGACAAAGCCATTACCTCTTTTGCAGCAGGCGGCAAGACGGCGTCCATCAACGAGGCGGCAAAAACCATCACGCTGACCTACGCCGAGGGTGAGCCTGTGGGAGACCGCACCTCGCTTGTGCCCACCTTTACGCTCAGCGCAGGCGCAAGGGTTTACGTCGGAGATGCCGAGCAAACGTCGGGCGCCGACGCTCAGGATTTCACCAACCCCGTACGCTACAGGGTAGTCGCCGAAGACGGCACGGAGGTAACCTACACCGTAACGGTTGTTAAGCTGTACTACACCGCCACCCTTATTGGCAGCTTCCGCATAGGCAACGATGAGGCAGTTGTTGACCGAGAGGCGAGAACCATTACGCTGGTTTACCCTGCCGGAGCGAATGTCGACCTGAAAAATCTGGTTGCAACCTTTGTTCTGAGCTTTGGCGCAACGGCTACCGTCAATGGAGCGCCGCAGGTTTCGGGCGTAACCGCCAACGACTTTACCGGCGTGGTTGAGTATGTGGTAGCTACCGAAGATGGGAGTAGCGCCACCTACAGGGTGAGCATTACGAAAGAGACCCAATCCACCGGCATATCCGGCAGCAGCTACGATGACGCCGTAAAGGTGTACGTTGCTGCAGGCGGAACGCGGCTAATGGTGGTCTGCGCCGCCGGCAGCATACACAGCTTGCGCATTGTAAGCCTCCAAGGCAGCGTGCTCCTCTCCCAAAAGTACGATGGATTATCAAACCATGAGGCGGTAGATATTACACCCCTAATATCGGGCCTATACGTTGTAGTGGTGGAAACATCATCGGGCACATATTCCTCTAAGTTTACTAAAAACTAAAAACTAAAAACTAAAAACTAAAAACTAAAAACTAAAAACTAAGAGATGAGCGTAAAAAACCTTATTTGTATTTAAGGGCAACCGTACCTGCTGCGACGCTGCTCCCCTCTCCTTTGGAGAGGGGCTGGGGGTGAGGTCTTTACAGAAGATGTAGCATCTTTTTCTCAAACCTTATTTGTATTTAAGGGCAACCTTAGTAGTTGAAGAATACCGTTCGTCGTTGAGACCTCACCCCTGGCCCCTCTCCAAAGGAGAGGGGAACCGGTACACGAGAGTACCTGCTGCGACGCTGCTCCCCTCTCCTTTGGAGAGGGGCTGGGGGTGAGGTCTTTACAGAAGATGTAGCATCTGCCTGTACCAAAAAAATTCAAAATTCAAAATTCAAAAATTCAAAAATTCAAAAATTCAAAAATTCAAAAATTCAAAATTCAAAAATTCAAAATTCAAAATTCAAAAATTCATAATTCAAAATTTCAAAGACAATGCTAAGAAGAACAATTATCACTTTTTTGCTCATGGTGGCGGCAAGCTTGCAGGCGGCGTTAGCTGCCGAGTACTCCGTTACTTCCCCCAACGGGAAGCTGAGGATTACGCTGAACACCACCGACGGCAACAAAACCACCTACGCCGTGCACCTGAAGAACGGCGCGGTGTGGCGAACGCTCATCAGCCCCTCCGAAATTGCCATGACCATAAAGGATGGCTACGTGTGGGGCCGAGATGCAACCGTAACCTCGGTAGCCTACGACACGCTCACGGCAGCTGCGCCGCGCGCCATCCCGCTTATCTACGGAAAAACGGCTGCGCTCGCCGAGGCCTACCGCGAGGCGCTGGTTACTTTTTCGCAGGGCTACTCGCTGGCGGTACGCGTCTACAACGAGGGGGCAGCCTACCGCTTTATTTCCAACGCGGCTGGCGGGGCAAAAACTTACGTGGCCGACGAGGTAGCCGGCTTCACCTTTGCCGAAACCGTTACCGTGTGGTATCCGGGCATGAGCGACCTGAGCAAAATGGGCAACGACGAAAACTACGAGCGCTGGTACACCAAGTTCGGCAGCATTGCCGCCATCCGCACGGATTACGACGCGGCCAACGGCAACGACTTTCGCTACAGCGTAACCCCCATGCTCTTTGGGTTCGACGGGGGCAGCGGCGTGAAGGTAGCCCTCACCGAGGCCGACCTGCACAGCTACCCCGCCCTCTACCTGAAGCCCGACGGGGCGAGCGCCGTCAAAGGATTTTGGACGTACTACCCCAGGGAGCAAACGGTGGGCGACACGTACACCGGCCCAAAAATCACCGCCTACGAGGACTACCTCGCCGTGAACACCGGTGCGCACAAGTACCCGTGGCGGGTTATCATTGTGGCGGAGGAGGATAAAGATTTGCTCACCAATCAGCTGGTAATGCTGCTGTCGTCGCCGCAGAAGGAGGGCATAGATTTTTCTTTTGTGAACGACGCTCCGGGCATGTCGGCATGGGAGTACTGGCACGACGCGCGGCTCGAAACGTCGGGGCTGCCGTCGGGGTGGAACAACATCAGCAACGGAAACGGGCCGGGCATATACAAGCACTACATCGACTTTGCGCGGCAGTACGGCTTCCGCTACATCACCATTGATACCGACGGGCAGCACAACCTGACGGGCACCGAGCAGCGGGAGATAGTCAACTATGGCCGCGACAGCGGCGTGCAGGTGGTGAAGTGGGACTACATTGCCGATATTATGCACAACCCAAACCGCCTGAGCGGCTTCAAGAACGTGGGCTACTCCTGCGTTAAGGTGGACTTCTTTTACCGCACCGACCAGCAGGGCATAGAGGTGATAGACAAGCTGGCCGACGACGCCGCCCGGCTGGGGCTAACCCTCCTGCTGCACGGATGCCCCGTGCCCCACGGCCTGCACCGCACCTACCCCAACATCCTGAGCTACGAGGCGGTGGCCGGTGAGGAGAACTACAAGTGGGACGAAAAGCGCGCCGGCGGACGGCTGCCTACCGCAAAGTACCACGTAGAAATTCCCTTTATCCGACAGCTGGTGGGGCCTATGGACTACACGCCCGGCTCGCTGCGCAACGTGCACTACTCGGGCTACAGCCCCGTGTGGAGCGGAATACCCCGGAGCATTGGCACCCGCGCCCACGAGCTGGCCATGTACGTAATGTACGACATGCCCCTGGCCTACCTCTGCGACAACCCCGCGTCGTACCGCGCCAACCCCGCGGTGATGAAGTACCTCGGCAAGGTGCCCACCGCGTGGGACGAAAGCCTTGCCCTCGACGGAAAGGTGGGCGAGTACGCCATGATAGCCAAGCGCAGAGGCAGCGCGTGGTTCGTAGCGGGCATGACCAACGAGAGCGAGCGCACGTTTGCCGTGAGCAAAATTGCCGCTGTGCTGGGCAGCATCCCGAGCAGCGAGCGCTATAAGCTGATACTCTACCGCGACGACCGCCCGCGCAGCGACAACACCGCCACCGCCATGCTCGCCGCGCCTATGACCATCGACGAGCTGCTGGCGGGCGGCGACATCAGCTGCTCGCCCGAGGGAGGATTTGTCATACAGGCTTTCGTGGAAGGATCTGCCGACGACCCCGACAAGGCAGATGATGATGACGACAGCGCCACGGCTATCGAAAAGCAGGCCGCTGCCCCCCACGCGCAGGCCTACGCCAGCGCCGACGGGTCTGCGCTGACCATCAGGAGCGAGGCCAACATTTGCGCGGCCTCCCTGATAAACATGCAGGGCGCTGTGCTGGCGCAGCAAAAGTATGCAGGAAATTCTCCGGAGGAGCGCTTGAGCATTGAGCGCTTTCCCTCGGGGCTATACATAGTAAGCGTTGAGACCACCAGCGGCGCTTGCTCGTTCAAGTTTTTCAAGTAGTTTTTTTTATTAACAGTTTAAATTTTAAATGCGATGAGAACAAAAATGTTTACAAAAATTGTGGCTTCGGGATTATGCGTATTCGGAAGCCTGAACGTGTGGGCAGCGCACCCTGCCTTTAACAAAACGAATCCCTTTGGTGAGAACCACCCGCGTGGTGGCGCCGGTATCATCTGGGGTGATTACGACAGCGACGGCAAGCCCGACGCTTTGATTATTGGAGGAGAGTGGGACGGCACATCCACTTTCCCAAAGCTCTTCAAAAACAACGGCGACAAAACTTTTACCGATGTTACGGCAACAGTATTCGGTAGCGAGTTCTCGAAACCTTTGTACAAAGGCGCTGCTGCGTGGCTGGACTATGACAAGGATGGAGCTTTAGACCTTATCATCTCCGGACAGCAGGGTATCGATGTCAGCGACCCAACCATTACCAAGGTTTATAAGAATGCAGGTTCGGCAGGCAGCTACGCTTTGGCAGAGGATGCTTCGATAACCCTTCAAGCTGTGCAGAGCGGAAACGACGAAGTACCGGCGCAATACATTGCTGTTGCCGATTACGACGGCGATACCTATCCCGATGTGCTGATAGCAGGGGTAAACGGTTCGGACAAGTATTTTTACCTCTACAAAAACAACGGTACGGGAGGCTTCACGCGCCAAGAAACAGCTTTCAACGGCGGTGAATTTCCGGCGTACGACAAAGTCGTCTTGGCCTGGGGAGATTTCAACGGCGATGGCAAGCCCGATATTCTGTACAGTGGACACGGCGATGGCAATCCGGACGTTGTAGCAGGAATATATAAAAATAAGGGCGACGGCACGTTTGAGCATATAGAGCTGCCATCGGGTACGTACAACGGCGAGGTAGCATGGATAGATTACAACCACGATAGCAAGCTGGATGCTCTGATTACGGGTACATACTGGGATGGCAATATGCACTACTGGAATATTTACCTGTACACCAACAACGGCGACGATACGTTTACGCCGGTTGACAATCACGGGTTGCCGGTAACTTGTAATTCATCCGTTGCTGTAGGTGATATAGACAAAGATGGTTATGACGATCTTGTAATAATAGGGCAAAATCAGGGTGGTGGCGCTAATATATTTTACAATAATCGTGGCGACAGCACGTTGCTTTTTGCAGGAACAATGGTATTGGAGTTGGGTACAGTGCAAAAAGGGTTGGTGCGCCTTGTGGACGTAGATGGCGACGGAGACTTGGATATTAGCATAGCAGGTGATTTTATTACCCCTGTGCTGTACGAAAACAAGTATCCCGAGCCGGAGATTCCTCCTGTAATCCCGCCCTTCCCTGAGCCGGCAGTGGTAGAGCTGGTAGAGTTTACCGAGCAAACAACCCCTTTCCCTGTAAACCTGCAAAAGGGTGGCGCTGCGTGGGGCGATTACGATAACGACGGTGACCTTGACGTGCTCGTTTGGGGCTACTACGACAGCGAAAGCGCAACCATCACAAGGCTCTACCGGAACAACGGCAACGGTACTTTTACCGACCAAACCAACGCTGTGCTTGGCTCCTCGTTCCCAAAGATTGCCAAAGGTGCGGCGGCGTGGTTTGACTACAACAACGACGGATACCTCGACCTCATCGTGTCCGGCACCACCACCATAAACAACATAGAGGATGGAACCCAGAGCGCACTCCAGCAAACACCGGTTACGGAAATTTATACCAACGAAGGCCCTATTGTAGGATACCTGTTGAACAAAGAGCTGGCAATAAGCGCTGAATTTCAACCTTTCGATTTTGAAAAGTCAGGAGGCATAGCCCGCAACATTGCCATTGCCGACTACGACAACGACGGGTGGCAGGATATTCTCTTCTGCTCGCGCTACACCGATGTGGACTTTGAGAAGACCGAGCGCCGCTTTGAGATTTACAAAAACAAACCCAAAGGAAACGGAAGAACCTTTGAGCTGCAATCAAACACAAGCACCGGCCTTGTTGCAGGCAACGGTGGCGGCGTTGCCTGGGGCGACTACAACAAGGATGGCTATCAGGATATTCTTTTCAGCAGCTACAGAGACGGTGTAGAGGGTGGCTACCGTACGGGAGTATTCACCAGCAACGGCGATGGCACTTTTACCGAAACGCTGTTCTTCCTCAATGGCGCCGACTACGGCCACGCTGAAGATGGGCAAAGGGAGTTTGGCACGGAAACCGGCGAGGTTACGTGGGTGGACGTTAACGCCGATGGATACTTGGACGCCATTATTACCGGCTCCGGAAATATGTATAAATTCAATGGCGACCTCAGAACATATACTGAATGGGGCTGGGAGTGGTGGAAAACCGTGCTGTTTGTTTACAACCCCGACAGCCGCACTTTCGGCGGTGGCCTTCTTCAAGAAATGTTCACCCGGATGGGTGGTACCTGCGAGTCGGGTGTTACCTGGGTTGACCTGAACGACGACGGCCTGCCCGATGTGATTACGTCCGGTCAGCACGAGGGCAGCTCAGTCAACTACAACACCAGCAATGGCATATTTAACCGTCAAAGTTTGGGTAAAAACTTGCAGCAAGGCACCGTTACCGCTGTTGACTACGACAAGGACGGTAAGGTGGACATCCTGGCAACGGGTCAGGAGGGCGTTGTGCTGTTCAAGAATACGAGTAGCATCACCCCTGTTGCTCCCGCCGCTCCCACAGGCTTCACCGCCACCCCGGGCGAGAACGGTGCGCTGACCCTTAGCTGGGCTGCTGCTTCCGAGCCAACCATACGCTACAACATTTTTGCAAAGAAGTCGCTTTCCGCTTACTCCGAATTTGTTATTAGCCTGCTGCCCGTAGATGTAGAAACGGGTGCGCTAAGGGTAAGCCTCGACCACTCTGCTCTCCTCTCCACCAACACGTACTCCCTCAAGGGGATTGCAGGTGGCGAGTACACCGTGGGCGTACAGGCCGTGAGCATCAACGGTAAGACGAGCGCCTTTACTACCGCAACCGTAACCGTTACCGGCGGCGGTGACAGCAACACGAAAGTGAGCAAGGAGCTAACCGGCGCATTCAACGCCTACAAGAGCGGCGAGGCCATTGTAGTAACCACCGACATTGCTCAGGAAGCTGCGCTGGAGGTGTACAGCATTAGCGGCGCCAAGGTTTGGTCAAAAGCCGGCTCCCTTGCAGGTACCACCTACATTACCGGCTTGCAGCAGGATGCGGTGTACTTTGTGGTGCTTCGCGCAGGCGACAAATCGGGCGTGAAGAAGGTGAAATTGTAGGGAATAATCTATCGGCTACTGAGGTAGTCTTGTTGAGAAAATTAGGTTGAGAAAATTAGGTTGAGAATGAGGTTCCTTTGAGAGTTCAACCTCATTTTCACCTAATTTTCTCAACAAAACAACCTCAGTAGCAACGATAGCAACGATGTACATTGACCTCATTACCTCATTTGAGAAGGTTTTTAGGAATTTTCTCAAGAAAAAAAACGTCTTCAATTTTAATCATTTAACCATTTTTTAATTATTAATATGCTATGCAAAAATTTAAATCTATAGTGCTGCTTGTTGCCGCCATGCTGAGCGGCGGCATCTTGCACGCCCAAATGTTCGTCAATGGCCGCGTTGTTGACGCCAAAACGCAGGAGCCGCTGGCAGGCGTAACGGTTGTGGTGGTTGGCGCCACCACGGGCGCGCTCACCGGCCCCGGAGGCGACTACTCCATTACGGTGGAGGCAAACGCCAGCCTGCACTTTCAGCTTATGGGCTACCAGCCTCAAACCGTCAGGGTTGACGGGCGCGCTACCCTCAACGTCAGCTTGGCGGAGGAGGCTTTTGATTTGGACGAAGTGGTGGTGGTGGGCGCCTCGTTCCGAAAGAGCGACCTCACCGGCGCCGTGAGCAGCGTAAGCTCCAAAACGCTGGAGGAAAGGCCGGTTACCACCATCAACGAGGCCATTCAGGGGCGCGTGGCGGGGGTGTTCATTTCGCAGGCCTCCAAGCCCGGCGACGATGCCTCCATCAAAATTCGCGGAACCAACTCTATTGGCAACATTACCGACCCTAACAGCACTAGCCATACCGACCCCATCTACGTGGTGGACGGCTTGGTGATGGATAACTTCGGCTCGGGCTGGGGCGCTATCAACATCAACGACGTGGCCTCGGTGGAGGTGCTCAAGGACGCCTCGGCCACCGCCCTCTACGGATCTCGCGCCTCCAACGGCGTGGTGCTCATCACCACCAAAAAAGGCAAGGCCGGAGAGGGAAAGGTGAGCTACGACAGCTGGGTGGGCATTCAGCAGTACGCCTACACTCCCCCAAAAATGGACACCAAGGATTTGTTTGAGCTGCGCCGCCAAGCCTACATCAACGGCTATACCACTACGCCGATTTACGCCACAAACCCTAACCTGCTTGGCGCTTACATCGAGCAGCGTGTTGACAACCCCAGCTACACCGGAGTGTTTGCCGACTACGAGCGGCAATCCTACAACGCCAACAGCAACTACGATTGGCTGAAGGAGGTTACCCAAACCGGCGTCCAGCAGGACCACCTGCTAAGCTTCACGGGAGGCTCGGACAGGAACTCCTACTACCTGAGCTTTGGCTACTCCGACCAAAAAGGGCTGGTGAAGAATACGGGGCTAACCAAATATACGGGGCGCGTCAACGCCGAGCAGCTTATTAAGTCGTGGCTCAAGGTGGGCACCAACACCTCGTTTACCCGCAGCAGCGACACCAGAGTTGACGACGCTACGGTGCAGCGGGCGTGGAACGCCAACCCCATGCTCCCCATCGACGCCTCGGACGAGCTGATGACGCTCAACTACCAGGGTATTTACGACCAAAACTCGTTCAACCCCATCCGCTCGCTGTCAATTGCGGACGACCGTACGCGCAGCCGCCTGCTCACGGCCAGCTACATCAACCTCAACCCCCTTGAAGGGCTGCACATCCGCTCCACCTTCTCGATGGACTACCTGGAGGAGGCGCGGTACAAGTACACGCCCAAGGATATTCAGGAGTCTAAACGCTACGCGCACAACGGCCAGGCCGAGCATACGCTCGACCACCGTACCATCCTGCAGTGGGATAACACCATTACCTACGAAAAAATGCTGGGCGACCACCGCATTAACCTGCTGGCGGGCACCAGCGCCACGCGCAACGACCGCAGCTACACCTACGCCACCGGCAAGGGATACGGAACGGACTTTTTCTCGTACTACCGCCTCAACAGCGCCTACAAAACCAACGAGCGCGACATCGGCTCGGAGTTTACAACCGCTACGCTGCTCTCGTACATTGCCCGCGCCAACTACAATTACGCCAACCGCTACCTGCTGACGGCCACCCTGCGCTACGACGGCTCGTCGAAGTTCATGGAGGGGCATCAGTGGGGGAGTTTTCCTTCCTTCTCGGCCGCGTGGAACGTTACGGAGGAAAGTTTTGTAAAAGACCTCCTTGGCAGCCAGCGCGTGCTGGACAGGCTGAAGGTACGCGCAGGCTTCGGCATGGTGGGCAACCAGGAGATAGGCGATTTTGCTTTCCGAACTCTGTACGATGCCCGCGTGAGCAACCGGGAGGTGAGCTACGCGGCGCAGGGGCGAAAGGGTAACCCCGACGTAACCTGGGAAAAGCAGCAGCAGTACAACCTGGGGGTTGACCTCGACTTGTGGGGCAACAGGATACAGCTCACCGCCGACGCCTTCTACATCAAAAACAAAGACCTGCTGATGACCCACTCGCTGCCGGCTACCACTGGATTTAAAGACATCGTGGAGAACATTGGCGCCATTACCAATAAGGGTATTGAGCTGTCGGCTTCGGCCAAGGTTGTCAAAGCGGGTGATTTTGAGTGGAACCTTGCCGCTACCTTTTCTATCGACAGGAACGAGGTAACCCAGCTCTACGGCAACAAGGACGTGGTGTACAACTACAACGCAGACCGCAACCTCGAAAAAACGGGCAACCTCTTTTTGGGCGAATCGCGCAACACCATCTACATTCTCCAAACCGGCGGCATTGCTCAGGCGGTGGACTTCTCTACCGACGCAAGCGGAAACCCGCTTTTTCAGGGGCATCCCGTCACGTTTACAAGGAACGACGCAAACAGTACGCCCGTTGACCGCTGGAACGGCAACCGCGTTAGCCCCGGCGACCTTTACCCTGTGGACGCCAACGGCGACGGCGAAATCACCGAGGCCGACCGCGTAATCATCGGCTCTACCGACCCTAAGTTCTACGGCGGTTTCTCAACCGAACTCTCGTGGAAGGGAATTGCCCTCAACGCGGTGTTTACCTACTCCTACGGCGCCCAAAAGCTAAGCCCCTACTACGAAGGGCTAATCGGCAGCGTGGGCAGCAGCGCTGCCTCTGTCGATTTGGTGGGCAACACGTGGACTGCGGAAAATCCCAACGCAGAGTTCCCGCGCCCCATTGCCGGCTTCGACTACCCGCACTACACGGCGGGCAACATGGACTTTAGCGTACAGGACGCGTCTTTTTTGCGCCTGTCGGCGCTCACCCTTGCCTACACGTTCCCCCGCAGCCTCACGGGCAAGGTGGGGATTAGCAACCTCAGGCTGTACGCAACCGGCTCCAACATGTTTTGCCTCACCCCCTACAAGGGTTTCGACCCCGAAACGGGCGACTGGTATCCCCCAACTAAGATGTACGTATTTGGCATTAATCTAAGCTTCTAAATTCTTAATTACATAAAACGATGAATACTACTATACTAAAAAGAACGGCAACCGCAGGCGCCGCGGCATTGGCGCTTACGGCCATGCTTGCGCTCGCTTCCTGCTCGGACTTTCTCAATCAGGAATCGAAAATAGCGCTCACCGAAGAGGAGGTCTATTCGGACATCCGGAACGTTGCGCCGCTGGTGGACGGCCTCTACACCACCTACCGCAACCTCCGCGGCGGACGCGCCGGGCTAATGATAAACCTTGGCCTGGACGAAAGCCAGCAGGGAAACTTCCAGCTAAACTCCGAAAAGCAGCAGTCGGGATTAGACAAGTACAACGGTCTCCTGGCGCCCGAATCGCCACAGGTATCTGCGATATGGTCAAACCGCTGGCCCCTCGTTACCACCGCCGCCAAGGCCATTGACGTGCTCGGAAAGGTAGAGGAAACGGCGAGCACGCTGACGCTCCTTAGCGAAGCCAGCTTTTTCCGCGCCCTGGGAATGTTTGAGCTGAGTATGTTTTTTGGCGAAATTCCTGTCATCGACGTCAGCCGCTCCAACGAGCTGGGCTCCGGACGGCAACCCCTCACCGAGGTGTGGACGTACATTATCAACGATTTCAAGAAGGCAACCGAAAACCTTCCGCCTCGCCAAAGCGCTCCCAAGCGGGCAACCTCCGGAGCCGCTTGGGCTATGCTCGGCAAAGCCTACATGTGCGCCCCCGAAGAAACCGGCCTGCGCAACTACGCCGAGGCAAAGAAGTGCTTTGAGGAGGTCATGAAAGGCGGATACAGCCTTGTGCCCAGCTACGCGATACTGTTCTCCAACGACCTCGACCCGAACATTTGGCAGCAAAACACTTCGGAGTCTATCTTTGAGCTGCAGTACGAAAACTTGTGGCCCGACCAAAATTATTGGGAGTGGGACTGCGGGTCGCGCGCTTGCGACAGCTGGTTTGGGCAGGAATGTTACTTTGCGGGCTACGACTTTCTGCTGCCAACGCCCTTTGCCTACGGCATTGCGGACACGGGTGGTCTCTGGGAAAATGGAGACTTGCGCAGAAGCGTCAACCTGCGCTACGATTTTACCTACGACAAAATGGAGGTAACCAAGGACGCCGACGGCAACGATGTAACAACCATCAAGACGATAACCCCCGACCTCTCAAAAACCGAGTGGACGGGCACTACCGACGAGCTGGAGCCGCACATCAAGAAGTGGGAGGACTACCGCACCGACGAAAAAGTAGCAGGCGGAGACCTTAACATGTGGAACTCCGCCAAGAACCACCCGCTCATTCGCCTTGCCGACATCTACCTGCTCTACGCCGAGTGCCTGCACAGAACGGGTACATCGGGCGTCGATGGCGACAAAGATGCCTACGTGATGAAGGTGCGCAACCGCGCTTGGGGAGGCAGCGGCGCCCCGGCAATGCCAACGCCATCGGGCGATTTCATCAAAGACCTCATGGACGAGCGTATGCGTGAGCTTTGCTTCGAGGGCTGGAGGCGTATAGACCTGATACGTACGGGTTTGTTTGTCGAGCTGGTCAGCGCGCGCAACCGCTGGGCAAGGGAAGAGCACGGCGGCGCTCAAATACCCGATTTCTACATGCGCTACCCAATCCCCGACGACGAAATCAAGACCAACGAAGACCTTGCCAACGGCGCCAACCCGCAAAATCCGGGGTACGCACGGTGAGCTGATGGATGATACGTCAGGTTAACAGGAATTTATAGGGAGTGTGCAGGTGTAATATTAGCATCCCATTACGCCTTTTGCTCCCTGTATTTTCCTTGTATATCATAAAAATTTCGTAACTTTGGCAAAAATCGCTTGCCATGAAAAATTTACCGATAGGAATACAGTCGTTTGAGAAGCTGCGCGAGAGGAATTACCTTTACGTGGATAAGACAAAGGAAATCCACGACCTCATTGCAGCCGGAGATATTTACTTCCTCTCCCGCCCGCGCAGGTTTGGAAAATCTTTGCTGATTAGCACAATAGATGCCATTTTCAGCGGACGGAAAGACCTGTTCGAAGGGCTGTACATTTACGACAAGTGGGACTGGTCTAGGCAGTATCCTGTGATTAGGCTGGATTTTGGAAGGCGCGCTTTTAGTACCCCCGAAGAGTTGAAAATTTCCTTGACCGATTTTATAGAGGGCGAAGCAAGCAGCCACCAACTTTCCCTGCGAGAGCGTACTCTTGCCGGTAAGTTTGGGGAGCTAATCAAGGCTTTGCACCTAAGCGCCGGGCAAAAGGTAGTCGTTCTTGTTGACGAGTACGACAAGCCGATTACCGACCACCTGTCGAACCCGAAGGTGATGAATGAAAACAAAGTTACGCTTCATGATTTTTATCAGGTGCTGAAGGCGTCCGACGACCATATTCGCTTCATTTTCTTGACGGGCGTTTCCAAGTTTGCAGGTGTCTCGGTTTTTTCGGCGCTGAACAACCTCGATGATATTTCATTAAAGTGGCGCTATGCTTCTGTCTGCGGCTACACTCAAGCGGAGTTGGAGAGCAACTTTACCGAATATATTGATGAAGTTGCCCTGCACAACAGCATGAGCAGGGAGAAGTTGTTGAATGAAATCCGAAAGAACTACAATGGCTACTCGTGGGACGGCAACGTT
>JAISAC010000090.1 GCA_031266935.1 Prevotellaceae bacterium | reverse complement strand
CCACCACCACCACCACCACCACCACCACCACCACCACCACCACCACCACCACCACCACCACCACCACCATCACCATCACCATCACCATCACCATCACCATCACCATCACCACCACCCTTACCCTTAGCACCGTCATTCCGAGCGCAGCGAGGAATCTCCACCACAACCGCACTTGGGTAGCCCGATGGCGGGAGATTCCTCGCTGCGCTCGGAATGACGGCGCGCCTGCGGGGGAGGGGGGGCGGATGGGCGGCGGCTTCGCCGCCGCCCATCCGTAGAGACGGGGCGCGCCCCGTCTCTACATGCCCTGCGCACGTTAGCAACATCAATGCTAAGTATTTTCAAAATAAGTTTCACCGCAGCTTCTATCCATCTTTTGCACAAATGCACAGAAAACAGGGTCGAGAAAAGTGCAAAACTCCGTTTTTTAACATTGCTGTAAAATGAGTACACCTATTTGAAATAATAGGATACCCTCTGTTTTGCATATACATACCATCTTTGCAGGCACAAAATCTAAGAATTGCCAGCTAAAGAATTGCCAACTAAAATTACAAGCAAAAAAATGGATATTGCAAAACGCTCGCCGCACAACCCTCTGCTACGCCCTTCCGACCTGCGCGCGGGTATAGAAGGAATGGAAATCACCTGCCTGCTAAACCCCGGCGTATTCCGCATGGACGGAAAAACATGGCTGATTTTACGGGTGGCCGAACGCCCAAGGCAAGCTGAGGGGAAAATCAGCTTTCCGGTTTACACCCCCAGCGGGGCAATCAAGGTGCTCAGCTTTGACAGGGACGACGCGCAGCTTGACCTCTCCGACCCAAGGGTTATTGCGTACGACGGGAAAAATTACCTCACCACCCTATCCTACCTGCGGCTGGTGTGCAGCGACGACGATGTTCACTTTCGGGAAGATGAGCGCTACCCACCCATTTTCGGCGAAGGCGCTTTGGAGAGCTTCGGCATAGAGGACTGCAGGGTTGCCTCCAGGCCGGACGGGTTTTACCTGACCTTTACTGAGGTTTCGCCGGTGGCCGTTGGCGTGGGGCTTATCACCACAAAAGATTTTAAGCGCCTTGAGCGAAAGGGCATGATTCTCCCGCCGCACAACAAGGACTGCGCCATTTTTGAGGAAAAAATCAACGGATTGTTTTACGCCTTTCACCGCCCAAGCAGCCCCGAGCTTGGCGGTAGCTACATCTGGCTGGCCGAGTCGCCCGACGGAGTGCACTGGGGAAATCACCGGTGCGTGGCCGTTACCCGCGCCGGCAGGTGGGACAGCGCGCGCGTGGGGGCAGGCGCGGCGCCCATAAAAACCAAGGAAGGCTGGCTGGAGATTTACCACGGCGCCGACAGCAGCCACCGGTACTGCCTGGGAGCGCTGCTGCTCGACCTGAACGACCCGTCGAAGGTGCTGGCCCGCTCCGAAGAGCCTGTCATGGAGCCAACAGCCGAGTATGAGCAAACGGGCTTTTTTGGCAACGTGATATTTACCAACGGCTACTACCTCGACGGCGATACGGTTAAGCTGTTTTACGGCGCCAGCGATGAGGTAATTTGCAGCGCCGACCTGTCCATCACCGAAATTCTAAACACCCTAAAGTAGCGCTAAGCTAACCGTCATGCTGAAAAAAATCACAGGAGAATACGCTTTCTTCAAGTCGCAACCCAAGAACATACGCACGCTGCTGGTAACCAACCTGCTGTACGCCATTATTCTGCCCGTTATAGAAATCTTTGTCGGAGCGTACATCATGCGCAATACGGGGAGCTCCTCGTACGTGGCCATTTATCAGCTCTGCATGTACTTCGGCATTGTAGCAACCTCCATGCTGAACGGAGCGCTGCTCAACGTGTTCAAGGCAAGCGTACTGTACGGTTTTGGCATTATCGTATCGGCAGGTGCGCTGATGGCAATGATGCTTGTGAGCAACCTGAACATTGCAGGATTAGGCATTTCCGGCTTTACGCTGGGGGCGGCTACCGGATTTTTTTGGACCAACCGCTACCTGCTTACCCTAAACGCCACGAACGACAGCAACCGCAACTACTTTTTCGGGGTCGAATCGTTCTTTTTTTCGCTTTGGAACATTGCAGTCCCCCTGGCGGTGGGCGCTTTTCTGGCAACAATCGAAAGCGTTGAGGTATTCGGGTACACAGCCAGCATACGCGTCGGTTACCAAATCATTACGGTCGCCATGCTGGTAGCCGCCGCCGCCGCCTGCGTAGCCCTGTCGAAGGGTAAGTTTGAGAACCCCAGGCAAAGGAAATTTTTCTACCTGCGCTTTCACAAGCTGTGGCGCAAGCTGCTTGCGCTGGCCGGGCTGAAGGGCATGGTGCAGGGTTTTTTGGTTACCGCTCCCGCCATTCTGGTGATGAAGCTGGTGGGCAGCGAGGGGTCGTTGGGGCTAATGCAGGGCGTTGCCGGCGGCATAACGGCCGTTCTGGTGTACCTGCTGGGGCGCACGGCAAAGCCCGAACACCGGATGAAAATTTTCGGATTCGGGCTGCTCGTATTTTTTGCGGGAACGCTGCTCAACGGAGCGCTGTTTTCGGCAGCCGGCGTTATCATTTTTGTGCTCTGCAAGGTGCTGTTTCAGCCGCTGCACGACCTGGCCTACTTCCCCACCATGATGAAGGCTATTGACGCCGTTTCGGCCATCGAAAAGCGCAGCGAATACGCCTACATTCTGAGCCACGAGATGGGGCTGTTTGTGGGACGGGCGGCAGGAATGCTGCTGTTTATCGGGCTGGCGCACTTTGCCTCCGAAATGTTTGCGCTCAAGTACGCGCTTATCATTGTGGCCGGCATACAGCTGCTGTCGCTGCCGCTGGCAAAGCATATCATTAAGGAAATAGATACAAAACATACAAATTTGTCATCATAAAGAGGCATGAAAACCGAATTTTTTTTTACAGAGACCTCACCCCCGGCCCCTCTCCAAAGGAGAGGGGAGTCGGTACACGAGGGTAGCTGCGACGGCGCTGCTCCCCTCTCCTTTGGAGAGGGGGCGGGGGTGAGGTCTCAACGACGATTGGCAATGCTTGCCGTAACCGTCTGCGCTTGCGTTTGCATTTGCGCTTGCGTTTTCGCGGCGTGCAGCGGAGAGGAGGATTACGGAAGCGCCGTCCGGCAAACGGCCATTCCGCGCGTAGAGGTGATGCCGAACAGCCCTCAGCCCTACAAAATTATCAATTGGCGGCAAAAAGCCGTTGACTACGACAGCTACGTGTTTGACTTCAACGCGCGCTACCCCGCCGGCGCAATGATATGGCTCGACAGCAGCCGGCGCAACCTGCCGCAGGTAACCTTTGGGCTGTACACCGCCGTGAACGATTCGCGCCAAGGGCCTAACAACAACGGCGGAGAGTTCCACGAAAGCCTCAACAGCATGGCGGCTGTGCTGGGCGCAGGCCTGGTAGGAATTGATAAAGCTAACCAGCGCGGCTTCAACTTCGCAAAAATGCTGCAAAATTACTTCAACTCGGATGCCGGATGGAATATCATGATGAACAACACCACCCCGCAGGTGGCCTTGCTGGGCGGCGGATACGGCCGCGATTGGTGGTACGATGTGCTGCCAAACGTGCTGTTCTACGCCATCTGCGACGTATTCCCCAACGTTGAGAACGCCGACAGCATCCAGCGCACCATCGCCGAGCAATTCTACAAAGCCGACTCCACCCTGAACGGCTGCTACGACTACTCGTACTTCGACTACGCGCAAATGAAGGGCATGGTGAACCACATACCGCTCCAGCAGGACGCCGCCGGAGGGCATGGGTACGTACTCTACGCTGCCTACCAAAAGTACGGCGACGCCCGCTACCTGTCCGGCGCAAAATCGGCCATTGAGGCGCTGGACAGGCAGCAGGAAAGCCGCTTTTACGAAATACTGCTGCCTATGGGTATCTACACCGCCGCCCGCCTGAACGCAGAGCACGGCGCCCGCTACGACGTTGAGAAAATGCTCAATTGGGTTTTTGACGGGTGCAAAAGCGCGGATGGGCGCTACGGCTGGGGCGTTATTGCCGGAAAATGGGGAGCCTACGACGTTAGCGGCTTGCAGGGCAGCACAACGGACGGCGGCGGGTACGCCTTCCTGATGAACAGCATGAAAATGGCGTGGCCGTTGGTGCCCATGGTAAAGTATCGGCCGGAGCTTGCGCGCGCTATCGGGAAGTGGATGCTGAACAACGTAAACGCGGCGCGCCTGTTTTTCCCCAACGAAATTGGCGATAGCCTCCAGTGGCTGCCGGAGCTCAAGGAGTACACCGGTTCGCTGGTTGCCTACGAAGGCTTGCGGTATGAGGACGCCTACTCCAAGCCGGAGCTGAAAGGCGTACACCCCGTAGCGCTGGGCGACGGCCCCAGCTGGACGCGCAGCAACCCAAAGGAAAGCATGTTCAGCCTTTACAGCACCTCGCCGGTAGGCATTATGGGCGCTATGGTCGATACCACCGACGTAAGCATGGTGCTCAGGTTAGACTGCAACGTAACCGATTTTTACGCGCCGCGAAAATTCCCCACCTACCTCTACTACAATCCGTATCCGGCGGATACGTCCATTACTTACCACGCCGGAGGGAGCAACAGTATTTCTGACGTAGATATTTTTGATATCGTCGCCAAAAAATACGTGGCAAAGAACGTGCGTACCGAAGCCAGCGTCAGGCTCGGCGCAGGCCAAGCCGCCATCCTCGTAGAGCTGCCTGTAGGGTCAAAAATCAGGCGGGAAGGCCGTATGCTGAAAGTCGGGAGCGAAGCAATTTCATTTTAAAAACTCAAAAAAAAGAATTAGTCAAAAAAAACTCACAGGCAAATGAAAAAGATACTTTTACTGTCACTCTTTACGGGTTGGATTTTTGCCGCGCAGGCGCAGCAGCCGCTTCGGATTACCGGCATAGTAGCCGACGAGGCAACGGGCGAGGCCATAGCCGGGGTAAGCGTGGCGGAGGCCGGAACCACCAACGGCGCGCTAACCGGCGTTGACGGCAGCTTTGCCCTGACGGTGCGCCAGGGCGCTACGCTGACGTTTTCGTACATGGGCTACCAAACCCTGCGCGTTGCGGCAAGCGACGCCTCTCCGCTGGCTATCCGCCTGAGCACGGACAGCAAGGCTATCGACGAGGTAGTGGTGGTGGGGTACAGCGTACAGAAAAAGCGCGATATAACGGGAGCCGTGAGCAAGGTGGACGGCAAAGACCTGCACAAAATCCCCACGCCGTCGGCGCAGCTGGCGCTTCAGGGGCGCATAGCCGGCGTGCACGTGAGCAACCAGACGGGAGCGCCCGGGGCGCCCGCTGCCATACGTATTCGCGGCGTTGGCTCTATCAGCTCGAGCAACGAGCCGCTGTACATCGTGGACGGTATTCCGGTGGAGAGCGGGCTGAGCAACATTGCGCCAAGCGAAATCGAAAGCATCTCGGTGCTCAAAGACGCTTCGTCCGCCGCCATTTACGGCTCCCGCGCCAACAACGGCGTGGTGCTGATTACAACCACCGGCGGAAAAGCCGGAGAGCACCGGGTAACCTACAACGCTCAGGCCGGCGTTCAGCGGCACGGGCGGCTGACGCCCATGACCACCACCGGCCAGTACATTGAGCTGTACAACGAGGCCGCCGCCGCCGATAACGTGGGAGCGCCCATTGCAAGGGCGCTGATAGAAGGCAGCTACCTGAAAGATTTCCCGAACGTAAACCACGTGGAAGAAATCTTTCAGGTTGCCCCGCTGCAGTCGCACGAGGTATCGGTAAGCGGCGGGTCGGAAAAAACGCAGTACCTGCTCGCCCTCTCCTACTTCAACCAGGCAGGCATCATAAAGCACACGGGCTACGACCGCCTCGGCGTACGCACAAACGTCAGCTCAAAGGTAAAGGACTGGCTGCAGGCAGGGCTGAACATGAGCGTTGGCAGCGCTTCGCAGCAGAGAGTTTCGAGCTCCGGCGACGGCTATGCGGGCGAGGGCGGCAGCGTGGTGCGCTACGCCTTCTTCCGAAACCCTGCCATACCGGTGCGCGACGATAAAAACGCGCTTGTGGACAAGCCCTCCGAGTACTACGGCAGCGCCGTGTACGATTCGTTCTTTGGCGACGGCTACAACCCCGTTGGCCTGGCAGAGAACACGGATATGACCGAAAACCTCAAGTCGCTGCTGGTTTCGGGCAACGTGCTGGTGAAGCTTCCCTTCAACTTCTCCATCAAAGGCGTGGCCGGCGTTGACTACAGCAAAACGCTCTTCCGCACGTTTAACCAAACGTGGGGCACCGGCAACCGAATCAACGCCGTCAACAGCTTGGACGTAAGCAACGCCGAAAATATGACCGTTACGGCCAACGCTACCCTGAACCACAGCTTCCGGCTAACCGACGAGCACTCGTTCAGCTGGTTTGCGGGGACGGAGGCCATTCGCGAAAGCGGGCAAACGCTGGGAGGCAGCGAGGGGACGTTGACCGGACTGCTCTACCTCGGAAAGGGTCAGACCCAAAAAAGACCCTACCAGAGCGAGTGGGATGCAAGCCTGCTCTCATTCTTTGGCTCCCTGAGCTACAGCTATAGCCAAAAGTACTACGTAACGCTGCTGCTGCGCGAGGACGGCTCGTCGCGCTTTGCGGCGGGCAACCGCTGGGGCACGTTCTACTCGGTGTCGGGAGGCTGGAACGTGGAGAGCGAAGCGTTCATGCAGCCGCTCACCGCCGTCAGCAAGCTCAAGCTGCGCGCCGGGTACGGGGCTATCGGCAACCAGAACATCGGGCTATACGCCAACTTAGGCCGATACTCCGACCAGCGCTACTACACCTTTGGCGGCGCGGCCTACAACGGGTACATCCTCTCAAAGCTGGGAAACTCCGAGCTGAAGTGGGAAACCAGCAGGCAGGTCAACGCCGGCGTTGACCTGGAGCTGTGGAAAGGCAGCTTAGGCGTAACCATAGACTACTTCTACAAAATAACCGACAACATGCTGGTCGAAGCCTCCTACCCGCCTTCGGTGGGAAGCGTTGAGCTGCCCTGGGTAAACAACGGCAGCGTGCTCAACGCGGGGGTAGACGCCGAAGTATTCTACCGCAAAAATTACGCTCGTGGCGGGTTCAACGTATCGCTCAACGGCGGATTTCTGCACAACGAGGTCATCTCGTTAGACGCTCCCATCGAGTCGGGGCGAATAGACGCCGGCGTTTACGCCACCAGAACGGAGGTGGGGCGCCCCATCGGGTCGTTCTACCTGTACGAAATGGAGGGGATTTTCCAAAACGAGATGGAGGTGCTCACCTCCGCCTACCAGGGCCGGGGCATTAAGCCCGGCGACGTGAAGTACAAAGATAACAACAAGGACGGAGCGATTGACGCCCAGGACCGCGCATTTGCCGGCAGCGCCATCCCCACGCTTACGGCAGGGCTTAACCTATCGGGCGCCTACCGGCAGTGGGACGTCAGCCTGTTTTTTCAGGGGGCCTTCGGGCAAAAAATCTACGCGCAAGTCAACCAGGACATCGAAGGCTTCTACCGCGGGTTTAACGTAACCCGGCGCTTTTACGACGAGCGGTGGCAGGGCGAGGGAACATCTAGCACGCAGCCCAGAGCCTCGTGGTCGGGCAAGCAAAACAACGCCAGAGCCGGAACGACCCGCTTTTTGGAGGATGGCTCATACGTGCGCCTCAAAAATATTCAGGTGGGGTACACCGTTCCCAACACGCAAAAAGTGCACATAGAGGCTTTCAGGATATACGCCGCCGCCACCAACCTGTGGACGCTCACCGGCTACTCGGGGTTAGACCCGGAAATGACCGTAAGCACCAACTCCCTCAGCGAGGGCGACCGCGCCAACGGCATCGACTGGGGCACGTACCCCGTGGCCATGTGCTTTACCCTGGGGCTGAACGTAACGTTTTAGAGATGCGAAATAAACAAGATATAGCAATTTTATGATGTGTGGCAAAGGGTGTAATTCAAATTGTCGCTTTTGCTCATTCCGTAGGAATGAATCGCTCGGTAGAAAAAGGCAACGTTCCGGTAGTTGTCGGCATCCCGCTGGGATGCAAAGATGACATGGAAGATTTATATATTATTTATTTTTTATCCCTTAATCAGAACAAAAATAAAATGCACACAAGAAAATATTTGTACGGCGGAGTAGCGCTGCTGCTGCTTCGGCAGGGGGCGATTTCTGCTGCCTGCGGCCAGCCGCCGCAGCAGGCGCAACCCAGCGAGGCGCACGTTCTTACCGTCCCCTTTGGCGGCAACGCATACGTAACCGGAGCAGCCGGCGAGGATGGCGAGCAGGTGAGCGCTTACTTCAGGGCAGGGCAAGCCGGCGACTTGTGCCTTTCCTTGAGGTATAGCGCGGCGGATACCGCCAGCGTCAGCGCCTCGTGCGCCGGCGCTGCGTGGCAGGTGAAGCTGCCCCCCGGAGCAGGCGTAACGGCGCCGCTGGGCTGCGTAAAATCGGCCGACAGCGGTTACATTCGCGTTGACTTTCGGGGAATAGCGCTGGCGGAGCGCGAAAGGAGGCGAGCGCCGGCCTCCCGTCCGGAAAAACCGGCCGTCGAAGCGCTCGACCTGATAGCCACAGGAAGCGCCGTTGCCGGTAAAGCTGCCTGCGTGAGCGACTTTTCCTTCTACTGGGGGCGCCGCGGCCCGTCCGTGCACCTTAGCTTTCCGCTGCCCGAAAATGAAGCCATAGAGTGGTTTTACAGCGAAGTAACCGTTCCTTTGGGGCAATCGCCCGCAGGCAGCTACTACATGGCAAACGGCTTTGGCGAGGGCTACTTTGGTATTCAGGTCAACTCTGACGCCGAGCGGCGGGTGCTCTTCTCGGTTTGGAGCCCTTTCAAAACGGACAATCCTAACGAAATTCCTGAAAATCAGCGAATAAAATTGCTCGAAAAGGGAGAAGGAGTGCACGTTGGGGCGTTTGGGAACGAAGGCGCAGGGGGGCAAAGCTACCTGATTTACCCGTGGAAAACGGGAAATACCTACAAGTTCCTCACGCGCGTTAGACCCGACGGCAAGGGCGCCACGGAGTACACCGCCTACTTTTGCCCCTCCGAGGAGCAGAAGTGGCTGCTGATAGCCTCCTTTTCGCGCCCGCAGACGAATACTTACTACAAAAGAGCGCACTCCTTTTTGGAAAATTTTTTTCCCGGAAGCGGCTACCTTTCGCGTAAGGCACGGTACGGCAACCAGTGGGCTAAAACAGCCGACGGCAGGTGGCTCTACGTGGGCGACAAAGCCCGCTTCACCACCGACGAAACCGGCCGCAAAGGAGCGCGTATGGACTACAAGGGAGGGGTGGAAAACGGCGCATTTTTTCTGCAAAACGGTGGATTTTTCAGCGACTACACGCCAACGGGCGCTGTGCTGCTCAACAGCAGCAGCGAAAAGCCAATCCCCCCAAGCGACAGCCTGTAGCGACGGTGCGGATGCCCGTAACGCTATAACAAGTGGCCGAATTAAGGGATAAGAAATAAATAACATATAACGGATATAAAAGTGTCGTCCCTGCGGGACTAAGCGGGAGCCTCCAGCTTGTCCCCGTATGCTGAAGCATACGGTTAATAGAGTGTCACCCCTGCGGGGTTTGCAGCATACGGATTGCAGCATACTTGCGTAGAGACGCGGCGCGCCACGTCTCTACAACGAGCAGTCCCGCAGGGACGACAACTTTATTAACTGTTATATCTTGTTTATTCCTCATTCCTAAAAAGAATATTTGAGGAAATAGGGTGTAATTCAAATAGAGCAGGGAGCCGAAACTCCCTGTTTATCACACAGCAGTATAGCGAAAACTACCTGCAAGCGCACGCGCCGTAGCGCAGCTAAATACTTTCGTATCTGCTGTAAAGGTAAATACTATTTCTGAAACCCAAAAAAAGTGGCTAAATCTTTTTTTGAGATGCTATTGATGCGAGCGAAAGATGCTCAAGAGGAAACCTATCGGTGAACAGCATCCCCTCAATAGCGGTTATGAGCGGCATAAAAACCTTATTTGTCTTTGAATAGCAACCTTAGTAGAGAAAAACATGGCAGCACACACACATTCAACCTTATTGACCTTATTGACAGAAAGGTTTATGGCTACAAAAATAAGGTCAATAAGGTTTTTGAAATTGTTGCTATGCCTGGCGCTACTAAGGTAGCCTTGTA
>JAISAC010000086.1 GCA_031266935.1 Prevotellaceae bacterium | reverse complement strand
TGTCAAACTTTTCCGTGAAGTCGTGCCCCAGCTCGCCGATGAGCTTGAGCAGGCTGCCTTCGCTGATGCCCGGGATGCGCATCAGGTTGACGCCAAAGAGCTGGTCGCCACAGCGCTCTACATCAAAGCCTACCGCTATTTTTTTACGCCGCTGCTTTTTGCTGCGCAGCACCTCTTTGGTCACCCCCGCCCCCGCCACGCGGCACCCGTACTTTTGCAGGAGCTCTCCCATCTTTTGCTCGCACTGCCCGATTTGGCCTTGAATGAACTGGTAGTGCTCGTAGCTTTGCCTGAGGGCAAAGAGCAAATCTTCGCTCCACGTGCCCTCCAGCGACTTGGCGATGACCTCCCGGGGCGCTTTGCACCGGCTATCGGCCAGGCTGGCCAGCTTCCCGGTGTCCCGCTCGCCGGCCAGGATGGCCTGTAAAATGGCCTGACCCGAGGCGCCCATGATATCGCGGAGCACCTCCGTGAGCTTGATGTTCATCAGCTCCATGGACTTCTGCATCTGCTGCACCACCTTGCCCAGCGACCGGATTTGGTTCTCCCGGTGCCGGCTCAGGTTGCGTATCTCCTGCGCAGCGTTGTTCACCTGGAAGCTCGCCTTGAGCAGCCCGTAGCTGTGCAGGAGCATCAGCGACTCCGCGTCTATCTCGTCGGTCTTTTCCTCCGTAAAGTTCGCTACCGATTTTGCGTTGACTAAGTAAACTTCAACCCCTGCCGCCTGCAGCTTCGCGAACAGGGGAACCCAGTAAATCCCCGTGGACTCCATCGCCACCGTGCGGATGCCGCACCCCTGAAGCCACTGAACAATCTGCTCCAAATCCTCCGTGAACGCGCCAAACTTACGGTTGGGATCCTCATCCCTTTCTAGAGGTACACATACCTGCATTTCCGTGCTGGACACGTCTATGCCCGCCGCATCGGGGTTAACTACTTGCAGCCGAAGCCCCTTGCCTGTTTTAATTTTTTTTGCTTTCTTTGCCATGATAAAAATAACTTTATGGTGAATAAAAAATATCACGCCCCGCTGTCCTTTGGTGTTCGTACTCTTTCATAAGGTCTCTTTGGAACCAATTATAGCACTACCGACATTGGGAACCGGACTCATTAGTAGGCTCTCCGCCTAGGGTTAAACTGGTCTTGCTGCGTGACGACCCGTAAAGTTATTTTTTTTTTTGGCATTAACCAAAGGTTAATGGGAGACTCATTACCTCATTCTTTGCTTGCTTTTCTGCGAATGGTTTGTTGATAGAATTTGACATATCCATCGTATTCTTCGGCATAATTTTGTTTTTTGTGGTGCTCTTTTTGATTTTCAATATACGTGCATAAATCGTGTATGTTGCGCTTTGATACCGAGAACGCCGAACACGACTGCTGCCATTGAAAAATCCCGACACATAAACGATTGTCGTTAATAAATTTTCCCGAGCTGTCGGCAACGATTGTAGCCAACGTCTCTTCGTCCAAAGCAGGTGTGCGAGAAACGAGAAAATGGACGTGCTCGGGATTGGCGTAAATCGAATACATCTTGCAACCGTTGTTATTGACAATTCCCGTGATGTATTTTTCAATCCTTTCGCGGAATTTCTCCAAAATGAGCGGCATCCGGTTTAATGTCGTAAACACAAAATGTGTGTATAAATTATTGTATTCAACTTCCATCTTAATTAGGTAATGAGGTTAATATATATTATTCTTCCTTGTGGCTACTGAGGTTGTTTTGTCAAGAAAATTAGGTGAAAATGAGGTTTCGTTTAAAGGCCACAACCTCATCAACTCATTCACAAGCTAATTTCAATAGTAAAACATCTTGATGCCACAAAGATACAACTTATTTCAAAATAGTAAGCATGTAAACCAATACGTCAAAGAGCGCTTTTCTTTTAAAAAAGCCCCGACAGCATTTTAAAGCCTGCCGGGGCTAAGATTCGATAGCTTATTGTATCGTAATGACTCCGGTATAGACGGCATTCACCGCTTCGCCGCCTCCGGTGGTGGCGTTGACCGTAACGGTATATACGCCGCCGGCTTCTGCAACCGTGACTGTGCCGCCGGTAATATACGTAGGAGCGCCTTCTGTTCCGGCGGTAACCGTTTTCAGGAATGTTCCGCTATCGAAACCAAAACCCGGAAATAGCTCAAGGTAATAACCACCTATGGCGTCGCCTACGGCTGCCGTGGCGTTATCTACAATGTTGTAGGTTCCGGCAGGCAAAGTCGCTGCATCTCTGCTGAAATCAATGGAAATGTAGCTGCCGTCGCCGCCGATGGTAACGCCCATTGCTCCCGGCGTGACGGTTACGCCGGCTTCACCCAGCTTCAGCGTTACCGTGTAGCCGGTGAGAGCGCCGCCGCTCACAGCTGCCAAGTCTGTTGCCGCAGCCGAAAGCAGGTTGGGCAGCTCCAGCTGGGCGCCACCGCCACCGGCGAGCGTTACATTCTGGTAATTTATGCTGCCGGGCGCGGGTAAAAGCGCCCAAAACATTTGCGTTACATCCTGTATTGGAAGCCCCGTGCCCGAAATGCCAAGTACTCCGCCTGCATCGGTAATCGTAATCGTAACGCCGCCCGTACCTGCACGGATAAACATTTCCTCGCCGCCTTTAACGTAATACGAGCCGCCTTTGATAACCATATCGGGGCCGCCAAACCACGACATATTCATATACGAACCGACCGCTATTTGGCTTACGCCATCAACAGGGTCTTTCAACTCATAAGTGCCCGCTAACGATGCCGGTGAAGGTGCAGTGACTACTTCAAAATAGCCAACCTGTTCACTGCCTGCAAACACGCTGATTTTGTTCAGCTGCGTACCATCCACCGGTATCCAATTCGTACCGTCCGTCGTGTAGGTATAAGGCGCTGAGGCTTCTACGCTGTAAGTATATGCGGCATTATCGTCACCATCATCGTTGTCGTCATTATCATCGTCGTCGTCGTCGCCTTCTCCATCATCATTGCCGACAAGCGTCATATTCGGATAATTTACCTTACCAAGGTCGGACAGGTTACCGAACGCCATTTCTGTGCTGATATCCTGAATAGCTAAATCGCTACCGGTAATAGTAAGCGCTCCGCTATTGTCGGTAATGGAAATGCTGCCGTCGCGGATAAACATCTTGGTCTCGCCATTTAAGTAATACGAGCCGCTTTCAATCGCCATGTCGAACATGCCCAGCCAAAGCAGGTTCATAAATTGCCCTTGCACGATTGCCCGCTCCAAAGAATTGACCGCTTTTACCGGATACGTACCGGCCAACGTAGCTGTGTTTTCTTCCGTTACGATTTCGAAATACGCCACCACAGTATCATTCGCCGATACGGTGATTTTGTTCAGCTGAGAACCGTCCACAGCAGTCCAGGTCATTCCGTCTGCTGTCCATGCATAAGGGCTGCTTACTTCTACGGAGTAGGTGTACGCAATATCCGGCTCTACCGGATCGGGAAGTTCATAAGGATCATCGGCGGGCGAGTCCTTGCTGCACGCAGCTAACGCTACTACTGCACAACCTATGGCTGTAATATTTGCCAATAGCTTAAAAATCTTTTTCATAATATGATTAATTGATTGATTAATTGATTAAATAATAAAATTGCACATAAATCTGTTTAGTTATTGCCGGGCTGCTGGATATAGTCGGGGTCATATACAATCATTACCGGGCCGTCGGACAGCATCATCGGATTATCGCAGCCTACTTTAGGCCCGGGATAAGGCATTGCCCCCTTTGTATCGCCTGCAGCCAATCTTTGCCCAAGTTGCTTCATCCGAACGATGTATTCTTTATTTAATGGGCGTTTCAAGTAGGGATAATGTCCGCAATATATTTCGGTTAGCTGCTGCTCGTCCATTATTTTTTCCATACGTTCGCACGCTTGCACGTAAGTAGCCATAGGCGTTTGAGGCTGCAGCTGCAACCACACTTGTCCCGATCCGAATGCATCGCCCGTGTAAACAGCGCCGTCCTTTTTATCAATGAGAATGATAGAGCCGGGTGTGTGTCCCGGCATCAAACGAACCTCTAATTTTCTATCGCCCAAGTCAAAAACATCACCGTCGCCGAGCCAGCGGTATTTTCCTTTAAACGGAACGCCGATGGGTATAACGGTATCCAACGGATGCATGTATACTTCGTCGAAATAGCCGATATTGCCGGCGTGGTCGGGGTGATTATGCGTGAGCACCACATAGAGCGGCTTTTGGGTGATTTTGCCTGCGATTTTATCAAGGGAATCGCACTTGGTGCCGGTATCAATGAGCATTGCCTTTTTTGTGCCTTCAATGATATACATCGTGGTCATATCGGTGGTTTCGACTACCCAAACTTTCTCTTTCAGCTTGGATATTGACAAATCGTTGTTTTTAAATACCACCTGCGCACCGGCAAAACGGCAGGATGCCAACACCAAACATAAGGTGAATGATATAATTCTTTTCATCTTAATATCCGGGATTTTGGTTAATGATATCATTC
Organism: Prevotellaceae bacterium; assembly: GCA_031266935.1. GTDB lineage: Bacteria > Bacteroidota > Bacteroidia > Bacteroidales > UBA932 > JAITMY01. The sequence goes on along the minus strand of JAISAC010000086.1, from coordinate 5,156 downwards.
ACGTTCATTTCGGTTTGAGGGAAGGGCAAAAGTTCATCTCTTCCCACCGTAAAACCTGCATCCGGCTTTTCATTGTCTTCATATTCTACCGTCCAAGAAGTGGGCGTTGTACCTGTTACCGTGATGCTAAAGGTGGGAAGGCGTTTCCCTTTTTCAGCCAATACGGTGGGGGCGTCTCCCCAACGAATCAAATCCTGAAAGCGGATCCCTTCCATAGCCAACTCCAACCTTCTTTCCAATTTCACATCGTTCAAAGTGATTGATGCCTTCGCACCTAACTGCGCCCTGCCGCGAACAGTATTCAGGTAATTGCTCGCTGCGTTATCGCTTGTTTGTACGCAGGCTTCCGCCAGCATGAGCAGCACATCTGCATACCGAATAACCGGCGTATTGGCGTAGTTTCCTCCCCAAGGCATAACCGTAGATTCTTCAGCCTGCTTAGGAAGAAATTTCCACCGCCAAAGTCCTTCACTGCCGAAGAATCTTGCATTAGCAGTTACGCTGATTCCCATGTCCATCACTTGTTGCCAGGTTTTAATGGAGAGGTTTAGCCGGTAGCCGTTGGCGGTTTCTTCCGCAACAAATGCATCGTATAGCGACTTGGAAGGATTGAAAAAGGCATATCCCTGGTCTTTTTTGAAGTCGTAAGCGGCTGTGGCTTTAGCGTCATCCACAATCGTTAAAAAGCTACCAAAACCCCAGTTGCACAAAATACCTAACCATCCGCCCTGGCCAAACATATTATTCGGGTCGTTGTGCCGGTTGGCTTCGAGCAGGTATTCCTTGCAGTTGTCGGCTTCGATGTGGTAAAGGTCGCCGAAATTATCAATCAACTCATACAGCTGCGACGACGCTACCTTTGCCAATTCGGTTTTTGCCTCACCATATTTTCCTTGATACAAGTAAGCTTTTCCCAGAAAAGCCAAAGCTGCTTCTTTCGTTATCCGGATTCCTGTTTCTCTATCATTGATGTTGTTTTTTGAAGGCAACGTGTTGGAGTTGATTGCTTCCGTAAGGTCGCTTTCAATCTGCGCCCACAGCTTCGGGATTTCGCCGTTGGGTTGTTGATATTCGCTGGGGGCGAGTTCTTTTGTCACTAATGGAGCAGAGCCCCATAACGTAACCAGCTCAAAATAGCAGTATGCCCTGAAAAATTTAGCTTCGGCCAGCACCCGCGCTTTCACCTCGCTTTCATTTGTAAAATGGTCGGTGATCAGGTTGGCTTTGTAAATCGTTTGATAGAGTTGCTGAAAATACGCTCCCAAGTATTCACAGTTTGAGGGTGTAAGTACCAGCTCCCACGCATTTTCGAAGCTTTCGTTATCGCCCCGCAAAGCGCCGGCTTTATGCAAGTCGTCGGCCAAAAGGTTTTTGAGCTGAAAGCCGGAAGTAAACGCGGCGCGCCAATTATTGTACGCTGCCGTTACGGCTTCCATTGCATCTTCGTCGCTTTGGTAAAAGTTTTCTACGCTGGTTACTCCTTTTTGCGGAATATCAAGCAAGTCTTCACACGAGCAACAAAGCTCTATAAGAAGTATGGATAAGAAAAAATATTTTGTTTTCATAGCTCGTTAAATTAAAATGTAATATTAATGCCAAAGACCAATTTTCTTGTGTTCGGATAGTTTCCATAATCCACGCCCATTCCGCTGGTAGCGTTTGCCGCAACTTCGGGGTCTAATTCGGGATAAGGCGTGAAGATAAACCAGTCGTCCATTGAAGCGTACACGCGCAGCTGGTCAATTAACGCTTTGCGCGACCACGATTTTGGAAATGTATAACCCACCTGGATTTGTTTGATTTTGAAATACGAGCCATCAAAGACGTACGCATCCGAGTAGCGGTAAATATCGCTATTCAAGGCGCCCGCTCTGGCGTATTTTGCAGTTTTGTTGTCTGCCGTCCATCGCTGGTCGTAAATCTCCTTCAGGTTATAGGTAATCGTTCCATATCCCATTGCCGAAAAGATGCTGTTGCCGCTGGCGCCGGTGCCGAATACCAGCAAGTCTAATCCTTTCCATGCGGCATTCAGGGTAATGCCGTAGGTAACGTCGGGCATGGGTTTACCGAGCTCCATCTTGTCTGCATTGTCGTAAGTTCCATTTTTGTCCACATCTACAAGCACAGGGTTTCCATTGTCGTCCAAATGATCTACCTTGTATCCCCAGAAGTACCATACCGGCTTGCCTACTTCAAATGCCGAGATACCACCACCCAGGTGAACGCTTGCCGAACCTATGATTCTTCCGTTGCTCAGCGAAGGCTCTAAATACGTCACTTCGTTTTTGAGGTAGGAGAAGTTGGCATTGACGCCGTAAGAGAAATCGCCTGCCGAACCTTTCCATCCGAGCTCTATTTCGACGCCCTTATTGGATACATTCCCGGCGTTGATGGGAGGCGCGCTGTTGCCGGCTTCATACGGCAAGCTGCTCCCCATCACAATCAGGTCTTTGGTTTTCTTATCAAACCAGTCGAAAGCGAACGACAACCGGTTGTTAAGAAAGCGCAGGTCAACGCCCAAATCCACCTGTTCGGAAGTTTCCCATTTCAGCTCGGGGTTGCTCATTTGCGCCGGCGAGGAGGCAATGTGGTAAATGAGCTGGTCGGCCGCATACGAGTATCCCACACCGTCATTGGCGATAGCGCTCGAATATAAATAATTGCCGAGGTTGCTGGTGCTTCCGTTTTGTCCCCAGCTGAAGCGTATTTTTGCAAAGTCAACGATTTTTTGTTGCGAAAAAAAGCTTTCGTTAGATAGCGTCCAGCCTGCCGACACGGCGGGGAAGTAACCCCACCGGCCTTCTTTGGGCAAAACCGACAAGTCGGCGGCATCGGCGCGCAGGGAGGCCTGAACCAGATACTTGTTCTTGTAGTCGTAGCTCATTCGTCCGAAGTACGACAGCTTCCGGTTAACGGTGTTGTAGCCGCCGGCGCTTTTATTGGCGTCGCCTGCAGGGTACGATACGTCGGCAAAAAGCGGGTCGTCTTTCATTACTTTATCTATACCGCCCGACACATACGTCAAATCGTTTTCGGAAAAAGCCATACCTGCCATTACATTCACGTTGTGCGCTTCTGCAAGCAGTACGGAGTAGTTAAGAAAGTTTTCCCACTGGTAATAGCTCGTAGAAATAGTATTTCTGTTTGCCGAGTTTGCTTTGTTGCCTACAGAGGTAGCGCCGTAGTAGTCGTGCATAAAGGTGTAGGCGTTGGCTGTACTTATCCGGTATCCCAGCTTGGAGGTAAAGACTAAGCCCGGCAGGGGCTTTAAATCCATAAACATGGTGCCGAGCAGGTTGGCGCCGTAGTTCTTGCTGTCCGCGGCATCGCGCGATACCAGCGGGTGCACCTGCTCTCCGGCGCCCAGCGTCATGTAGTAATTCTCGTTTTCGTCTTGCAGCAATGTCCACCCTGCGTTTAGCTGGTTTTGCATGGCCGTGGGAAGCGCATCCGGCGAATAGGTGCTGGCAAAATACGGATTCAGGGTCATTACTCTTGAAATCATACTCGTGTAAGTATTTGTTTGTCCGCCGCCATCCATTATTGCCCTGCGCTCCCATTTTTCGAAGCTGTTCGTAGTGCCTATTTTGAGCCACGGCTTTATGTTGTAGTCGGCATTCAGCATGGGGGCAATTCGTTTATAGCTGTCTTTATTTCCCCTTATGATGCCGTCATCGTCCAGGAAATTCAAGGAAAGGAAAAAAGAGCCCCTGTCGTTTCCGCCTTGAAAGTTTACGGCATGTTTGTGCGTAAGCGAAGGCTCAAAGGCCACGTCGTACCAGTCGGTTGTGCTGCGCCCGTTCCAAACGCCCGATGTAATAAGGTTTCGTATGTCTTCATTCGTAAACGAGGGGCTGGCCTCCTTGCTCATGTCCAGCGCTTCTCTTGAGGTGATGAGCCTGGGACGTTGTGCCAAATTATTTACCGCCAGCTGATACTCATAGCTAATGCTGGTTTCGCCCGCTTTTCCTGTTTTTGTAGAAATAAGCACCACGCCATTGCCTGCTTCCGCGCCGTAAATAGCCGCCGAGGCAGCATCCTTGAGCACCTCTATCGTAGCAATATTATTGGGGTCAATGGCGCCGATGTCGCTTACCCTCAATCCATCCACCACATACAGCGGGTCGGATGTGCCGTTCGAGGAAAATCCGCGCACCCTTATTGTGGGCGTGGAACCCGGCTGTGCAGAGGCAGTAATAAGCTGCACGCCGGATGTTTTTCCTTGCAGCGCCTGCTCTACGCGGGTAATAGACCTTCCTTTTATGTCTTCCGCCTTCACCTGCGAGATGGCGCCGGTGACGGAGCTTTTGCGCTGCACGCCGTAGCCCACCACCACTACCTCGTCAATATCTCGGCTGCTTTCGCTCAGCGTAACGTCAATGCGGCTGCGTCCGGCCACCGCTTCCTCCTTAGCGGCCAGCCCCAAGAAGGAGAATACCAGCGTAGCGTTTGCCGGTGCGCTGACGTCGTAGCTCCCGTTGGCGCCGGTCACCGTGCCTGCGGTAGAGCCTTTGACCACAACGCTGGCGCCTGCCACAGGATCGCCCTTGCCATCGAGCACCGTGCCGGAAATGTTGAGGTCTTGCGCCCGTAGCGGCAAGGGAAGCGCGGCGCAGAACAGCAGCAGCGACAGCAGCAGCAGCAGCAACGGGCGATTCTTTCGCCTTGCCTTGCCTGCATACGCTGCGTGAACGGGTGCGAGCATAGCGCGCTCCGTTCGACTTCGATCAAGTAATTTTTTGTTCATAGCAAAATGGATTTAAGTGAATAAAAAAAAGGTTGGAAAATAAAAATAGGCAGCAGGATTGCTCTTGCTCCCTATTGATGAGCAAACGATGTGGCTTGATGCAGAGGTCGAAGGAGAAAATGTTGTAGCGTACCTGCGCAGCGGCAGCGCTACGCCCGTAGGCATACAAAAAGTGAACGGCTTGAGCATACGCCCGTCCGCTATATAGTGAAAAAAATAATCTGCTGTGTGTGGAAAGTGGGAAAGAAATGCGTATATTACGCTGCGTTCGTGTGTGTGTGTGTGTGTGTGTGTGTGTGTGTGTGTGTGTGTGTGTGTGTGTGTGTGTCGCCGCTTAATAAAACAATATATTGTGATAAATGATTATATATAGATTGTTTTAGGTTTAGGGAGTTTGGTTTGTGGGAAG
>JAISAC010000073.1 GCA_031266935.1 Prevotellaceae bacterium | reverse complement strand
GTGTGTGTGTGTGTGTGTGTGTGTGTGTGTGTGTGTGTGTGTGTGTGTGTGTGTGTGTGTGTGTGTGTGTGTGTGTGTGTGTGTGTGTGTGTCGGCACAATAAACCTGCGCGGACAAATTTATTTGCCGCGGAAAGCCAAAGACGTCATCTATGGTATGCGTAGAAATATTCATGCCTGAAAGAAATAACCGTTAGCGTACCGCCGCTCGCGCAGCGCAGCAGCCTCGCAACACTTGCGCGTTGCGAGGCTGGCTACTTAGCTGTGCCTTTTTTCCAGCACCTGCACTACATCGCTCAGGGCGTAGCCCTTTTGCGTGAGCAGCACAAGATAGTGAAACATGAGGTCGGCGGCCTCATTGAGAAAAAGTTCTTCGTTGCTATCCTTTGCCTCAATTACCAGCTCTACCGCTTCTTCGCCTACTTTTTGCGCTATTTTGTTCACGCCTTCTTGAAAGAGCCTGGTTGTGTATGATCCCTCCGGCATTTCTTTTTTGCGGGTAGCAATCAGGTTTTGCAGGTATTCGAGGAAGAGGATTCCGCTCGTGTTCTTTTCGCCAAAGCAGGTATCGGCGCCGGTGTGGCACACTGCGCCGCGCGGCTTCGCCTTTACCAAAAGCGTATCGTGGTCGCAGTCCTCCGTTAGGCTCACGAGGTCAAGGAAGTTGCCGCTCTCCTCGCCCTTTGTCCAGAGCCGGTTTTTGGTGCGGCTGAAAAACGTTACAAGTTTTGTCTCAATAGTTTTGCGGTATGCGTCTTCGTTCATGAAGGCAACCATGAGCACCTTGCCGGTTTTGCAGTCTTGCACTACTGCCGGTAGCAGGCCGTTCATTTTTGAAAAATCTAAAGCCATAAAAAATTTTGTAGTTTAAGATTTGCCTCTTTACCGCAGGCTTACCAGGCAAACAGCGGTAGGTCTTTTGTCAGCTTGTTTACCTCCGTGCGGACTTCTGCAACGACGCTGCCTTTTTCGGCATTCGACAGCGCCTTGTCAATGAGCGAGGCAATGAGCGCCATGTCTTTTTCTTTGAGACCTCTCGTGGTAACGGCCGGCGTTCCCACGCGAAAGCCGGAGGTTTGGAAGGGCGAGCGCGTGTCGAACGGCACCATATTTTTGTTTACCGTAATATCTGCCAGCCCCAGCACATTTTCGGCCTGCTTTCCGGTAAGCTCCGGAAACTTTGGGCGCAGGTCTATCAGCATGAGGTGGTTGTCGGTTCCGCCCGAGAAAATTTTGTAGCCCAAGTCCACAAATGCTTTTGCCATAGCTCCGGCGTTGCTCTTTACCTGCTGCTGGTAGGTTTTAAATTCGGGCTGTAGCGCTTCGTAAAAAGAAACGGCCTTGGCGGCAATTACGTGCTCCAGCGGGCCGCCTTGTACGCCCGGAAATACGGCAGAGTTGAGCAGCTGCGATATTTTTTTTGTTTCGCCCTTTGGCGTTTTTGCTCCCCACGTATTTTCAAAATCCTTACCCGCCAAAATTACGCCACCGCGGGGGCCGCGCAGCGTTTTGTGCGTGGTTGAGGTTACAATGTGCGCGTACTTGCAGGGGTTGCAGAGCAGGCCGGCGGCAATAAGCCCCGCGGGGTGCGCCATGTCTATCCAAAGTATGGCGCCGACTTTATCGGCAACTTCGCGCATCCGGCGGTAGTCCCACTCGCGCGAGTACGCCGATGCGCCGCCAATAATGAGCTTTGGCTTGTGCTCCAGCGCCCGCTGCTCCATTTGGTCGTAATCTACCAGGCCGGTATCCTCCTTTACGCCGTAAGAAACGGCGCGAAACCATAGCCCCGAAATGTTGACCGGCGATCCGTGCGTGAGGTGCCCGCCGTGCGACAGGTCAAGCCCCATAAACGTGTCGCCGGGCTTCAGGACGGTCAGAAAAACGGCGGTGTTGGCCTGCGCACCGGAGTGCGGCTGCACGTTGGCGTACTCGGCGTCGAAGAGCTCGCAAAGCCTGTCAATGGCCAGCTGCTCTGATTTATCAACAACCTGGCAACCGCCGTAGTAGCGCACATTTGGGTATCCCTCGGCGTACTTGTTGGTCAGCACCGACCCCATAGCCTCCAGCACCTGATCGCTTACAAAATTTTCTGAGGCAATGAGCTCAATGCCCTGCGTTTGACGCGTACGCTCCTGCTTTATCAGGTCAAAAATTTTATCGTCTCTTTTCATTTAATAGTATAGATGATTGTGTTACTGTCGTTAAAAAAACCGCATTGCAACTCGCCGCTGTGCCCATGCACCTTGGCGCGGCGTTTTGGAGGCGGTAAATAAGCTGCATGAAAGGAATTTTACTCCTCGCCGGTATAGCTTTCCTTTACCAGCGGGCAATTTAGCAGGTAATCCAAGCTGATTCTGATGCTTTCTGCGGGGGCATGGTTGTACTGCTCTACCTCCACAATCAGGAATTTTGTGCCGGCCGCATCGGTGTTTTTGAAGATGGCGTCGAAGCCCACCATGCCGCTTTGCCCCAACTCCTTGTGGTCTTTGATGTGAAGCAGGGTGAAGCGTCCGGGATATTTTTGGAAGTATTCCACCGGGCTTTGCCGCCCCATGACCGTCCAGTACACGTCCATTTGGAAGAACACCCATTTGGGGTTGGTGTGCTCCAGCATGTAATCATACATCACGGAGTCTTCGATTTTAGTAAATTCGTGCGCATGGTTGTGGTAGCCGAACAGCAACCCTTTCTCTTTGCATTTTTTCCCGATAGCGTTGTAGTAGTCGCAGTATGTTTGCAGGTCGGCAAGCGTTTTGGGCACGTCCATCCACGGCGCCACAATGTACTTCATGCCGGCGGCGAGGTGCGCCTCAATGGCCTCGTCCCACCACGCTAATGGCGCTGTGAAATCTTTGGCGCGCAGCTCTTGCTCCGACAGCAGCTTTGTGGTGTGCGAAGACAGCGCCTTCATTCCTGCAGCTTCCACCGCGGCTTTAAAATCAGCCGGCGTTTTGCCGTAAAATTTTCCGTCGCCATAGTCGGCGGCTTCCACGGCGGTATAGCCCGCTTCTCCAGCCTTTTTGATGGCCGCGTCAAAATCATTTTTGAAATCTGTACGCAGCGAATATAGCTGCAAGGCAATGTCTTTTTTCGGAGATTGCCGGAGTTCCGATTTTGTGGTGCAAGCAGCCAACAGCTGCAAGGCAACAACAGAGAATAAAAGTACTTTTTTCATCGCTTATTTTTTGTTTTTTAAGTTGGTTTTTTCAGACGCTTTTTCAGACACATGCTCGTCAATAATCGGCCACAGCGGCAGCCCGTAGCCCTGCTTCATGGTTCTGCGGCGAGCAAGGATTTCGTCCATTTCTTCGGGCTTCCCGATGCAGGGCGCGCCGTTTTTTACGGCGTCATTAAACATTTCCCATGCCATGTTAGACGCAATTACGCTATCCCTTACGGTGGGGTAGCCTAAATTTTTTCCGGCCAGCACCGATTTTGCAAACACATCTACCAAAATATCAATTTTTTTATCGTTGAAACCGTCGGTTTTTGTGACGGTGTTGTGAACGCCATGCAGCTCCACCGTAGCCGTTTTGAAGTCATACTTCAGGCGGGCGATGCCTTTTGTTCCAATCACATCCACATAGCAGCTGTGCGTTTGCACCTGCGCCATGTGGCCATACACAAAGCCCTGCGTAATGTCGAACACCACGCCGTTTTGGAATGTGCCGTGCACCTGCACCCACCACGGGTCGCTGTAGCTCCACATCCGGACGCCCTGCGCATGGTAGGTGTCATAATCGCTGCCGGCATACCAGCGGGCGACGTCCACGTAGTGCATGCCGCAATCGTGGAAGCACGGGCCCTCCGGCCCGTGTCCCTCCTGCGGCATGTGCCCGGGCGTCATGTGGGCAATCCGAATGATAGCCAACTCGCCAATCTCTCCCGAGCGGATAAAATCAATCATCATTTTATGGTACCACGCGTTGCGGTTAAACATGTTCACGGCTACCATCCGGTCGGATTTTGCCACCGCTTCGGCCATCTCCCACTCCGTTTTAATGTCGCCGGCAATCGGTTTTTCCGCCAGCACATGCTTGCCCGCTTTCAGCGCCTTGTACAGCTGCGTGGGGCGCGAATCTGCCAATGCAAATAACCCGACGACATCTATCGTCGGGTCTTCAAATATTCTATCTTCGTCATCAATAATGGTGGCGCCGGGCGCTATGGCTTCGGCAGCTTTTCCGGCGGCAATGCCGGTGTCGCATATGTAAGCCAACTCCCACAGCGGGCTTTTTAAGAGCTCCCTGCCGTACAGCTGCCCCATGCGCCCAAATCCGATAACTCCAATTTTAAGTTTCTCCTTATGCGCCACTAATCTAACAATTTTATACGGATATTACGGAACCAAATGTCGTTGCCGTGGTCTTGTAATCCGAAGAAGCCTTCATGGTTTTTACCGCCGCAGTTATTCAACAGTTCAAATGCCAACGG
>JAISAC010000022.1 GCA_031266935.1 Prevotellaceae bacterium | reverse complement strand
TAGCACAAACAAAAAAAATGTTACGGCAAAAGTACTGCATTTATTTCAGAACTCAAATTTATTTTCAGTTCAAATGAAAAATTACTCCAAACAGCAGCCGCCTATTTTCGCATAAACCAACTAATATCAGAATTCCACCTCAAACCTGATTCAAAATTTCCCTTCTCATGTTTTTCAACTTTCAACTAATTTTGTACTTTTGTGCCGCTGACTAACGAATTCATGAGCAATGGCAGCTCGTATGCCCGTACCCCAAAATTCATAACTTAAAATTTTCTCGCATGAACTTTACTAACGCCGGACTGTATGACCCCCGCTACGACCACGACTCGTGCGGCGTGGGCTTGGTGGTTGACCTCCACTCGGCAAAAACTCACGATACTGTGGACAAGGGCTTGAAGCTCCTCGAAAACATGGTACACCGCGGCGCGGAAGGTGCCGACCCGCTCACCGGCGACGGCGCCGGCATTATGCTGCACATTCCTCACGAGTTTATTCTGCTTAACGGTATTCCGGTGCCCGAGCGGGGGCGCTACGGAACGGGCTTGGTTTTCCTGCCCAAGGATGCCGGCAGGCAGCAGCGCGCGCTGGAGGCAATTCGGCAGGAAGCCGAGGGCAGCGGCTTCTCGCTGCTCCCCGTGCGCGACGTGCCGGTCAACAGCGCCATACTTGGCGCAGGCTCGTCGGCTACGGAGCCGGCGGTAAAGCAGCTTTTTTTGGTTGATAAAAACGGTAAAAACGGGTTGGACGTGAGGCTCTACGCCCTGCGAAAGGCTATTGAGCGCAAGCTTGCAAGGGAGGAGTGCTACATTGTGAGCCTTTCGGCAAGGGACATCGTTTACAAGGGTATGCTCACCTCGTGCCAGCTGCGCGAATACTTTCCGGATTTGAGCAGTCCCTACTTTACCAGCGGCATTGCGCTGGTGCACTCGCGGTTTAGCACCAACACATTTCCCAAGTGGGAGCTGGCGCAGCCGTTCCGCTACCTTGGCCACAACGGCGAAATCAACACCATACGCAGCAACCGCGAGTGGATGAAGGCGCGCGAAGAGCAGCTCAGCTCCGCAAGCTTTGGCTGCATCAGCGATGTGCTACCCGTTGTTGAAGAGGGCATGAGCGATAGCGCCTCGTTAGACAACGCGCTGGAGTTTTTCGTCATGTCGGGCATGCCGCTTCCCAGAGCGCTCGCCATGCTTATTCCGGAGAGCTGGAACAGTAAGAATCTTATCCCGCCATCGCTCAAGGCGTTCTACGAGTTCTGCTCGCTGGCCTTTGAGCCGTGGGACGGGCCTGCAACGCTCCTCTTTTTTGATGGGCGATACGCAGGTGGAATGCTCGACCGCAACGGGCTGCGTCCGGCGCGATACGTCATTACCAAGAGCGATACGCTGGTGCTGGCATCCGAAACGGGTGTGCTCACCTTTGAGCCTTCCGAAATTCGCGAAAAAGGAAAGCTACAGCCCGGAAAAATCCTGCTGGTGGACACGGAGAAGGGGTGCATCATCCGCGACGAGGAGGTAAAAGACGCTTTGGCAAGCGAACATCCTTACGAAAAGTGGCTGCAAGCCTACCGCTTGGAGCTTGATAAAATAACCTCGGGCCGGAGCGTTACGCAGACGCTGAAAGGCTACCCGGAATTGCTGCATGCTTTTGGCTACACCAAAGAGGAGGTAGAAAAGCTTATCATCCCCATGTGCGACGAAGAAAAAGAGCCCATTGGCTCTATGGGCAACGACGCGCCGCTGGCGGCGCTGTCGAGCCGGCCGCAGCTGCTGTTCCGCTACTTCAGGCAGCAGTTTGCCCAAGTTACCAATCCGCCCATTGACCCCATACGCGAGGAGCTGGTGATGTCCCTCACCGGATATATCGGTACGTTTGACCACAACCTCATTTCGCCAAACCCCGACCTCTGCAAGATGATACGCCTCAAAAGTCCGGTGCTCACCAACCGCGAGTTCGACATACTTTGCCACATTGAGTACAAAGGGCTTCGCTCCTGCACCATCCCCATGCTGTACGACGCTAAGGCCGGCGCAGAGGGGCTGAAGGAGGCTATCGACGGCATTTACCGGGAGGCCGACAGGGCAGTTGACGCCGGCTACAACTACATTATCCTTAGCGACCGGGGCGTTACGGCGGAGAAAGCGCCCATACCCTCGCTGCTGGCTTTGTCGGCGCTGCATCACCACCTGATAGACGTCAGAAAGCGCGTGCAGGTTGGCCTGATTGTGGAGAGCGCTGAGCCGCGCGAGGTGATGCACTTTGCGCTCCTGCTCGGCTTTGGCGCCAGCGCCGTTAACCCCTACATGGCCTACGCGGTGATTGACAGCCAAATCAAAAGCGGGGAGCTGCGCCTTGACTTTGCCACCGCCGAAAAGCGCTACATCAAGGCCATAGACAAGGGGCTGCTGAAGATTATGTCGAAAATGGGCATATCGACGATGAGAAGCTACATCGGGGCAAAGATATTTGAGGCCGTCGGAATTTCGGAGGATTTGTCAAAGAGCTACTTTGGCGGCGTTACCTCCAAGATTGGCGGTATCGACCTCGAGGATGTTGCCCGGCAGCAGGAGCTGCTGCTCGGGCAGGCTTTCGCTCCGGAAAACGACGGGCTTCTACGCGGCGAAGGCTTTTACGCCTACCGCAGGGAGGGCGAAGCGCACGCATGGAATCCCGAAACCATAGCCAAGCTGCAGCTTGCCACGCGCCTTGGCTCCTACGAAAAGTTTAAGGAGTACACCGCCGCCGTTGACGGCAAGAGTAGCCCTATCTTTATTCGCGATTTGCTCGCGTTTGGCGGCGCTTCCGGCGGTAGCGCCACGCCTGTTCCCATCGGCGAGGTAGAGCCGAAAGAGGCCATTGCGCGGCGCTTTGTTACCGGCGCCATGTCCTTTGGGTCAATAAGCAGGGAGGCGCACGAGGCTATGGCAGTAGCCATGAACAGGCTGGGCGGAAAGAGCAACACCGGCGAGGGCGGCGAGGATGCCGAGCGCTTTTCTCCGCGACCGGACGGCTCGTCGGCGCGTAGCGCCATCAAGCAGGTAGCGTCGGGGCGCTTTGGGGTAACGGCCGAATACTTGGTCAACGCCGACGAAATACAGATTAAGGTGGCGCAAGGCGCAAAGCCCGGCGAGGGCGGACAGCTGCCCGGCTTCAAGGTGGACGAGGTAATTGCCAAAACGCGCCACTCCATACCCGGCATATCGCTTATTTCGCCGCCGCCGCACCACGATATTTACTCCATTGAGGATTTGGCGCAGCTGATTTTTGACCTTAAGAACGTTAACCCCGAAGCCCGAATTTCTGTGAAGCTGGTCTCGGAGAGCGGCGTTGGCACTATTGCCGCCGGCGTTGCCAAGGCAAAAGCCGACATGATTATCATAAGCGGCGGCGAAGGCGGCACGGGGGCAAGCCCAATGAGCTCCATAAAGTATGCGGGGCTACCCGCCGAAATTGGATTGGCCGAAACGCAGCAAACGCTTGTTGCCAACAACCTGCGCTCGCAGGTGGCGCTCCAAACCGACGGGCAGCTCAAAACGGGGCGCGACATCATCATCGCTGCCCTGCTGGGCGCCGAGGAGTACGGATTTGCCACCAGCGCCTTGATTGTGCTGGGCTGCGTGATGATGCGCAAGTGCCACATGAACACTTGTCCGGTGGGAGTGGCCACGCAGGACGAGCGGCTGAGGGCGCGCTTCAAGGGCAGGGCTGAGCACCTGCTCAACTTCTTCCTCTTTTTGGCGGAGGAAGTGCGGGAGCATCTCGCGCAGATGGGCTTCCGCTCGCTGGACGAAATTATCGGAAGGGCAGACTTGCTACGTCAGGATACCCAAAAGTTTGCCGCCAACCCAAAAGTTGCCAAGGTAAACCTCTCCCGCCTGCTGTACCTCCCCGCGGAGGCTCAAACTACCCCCGTCCGGAGCGCCAAAAAGCAGGAGCACCTTATAGCAGATGTGCTCGACCGGCAGCTGCTGGCGGAGACCCAAGAGGCGTTGGACAGCGGTACGCCGGTGTCGCTAACCCACAGCATAGCCAACACCGATAGGGCTGTGGGCGCAATGCTTTCGGGCGCAGTGGCGCGGAGGTACGGCAACGTCGGCCTGCCCGACGGCGCCATTACCTGCTGCTTTGCGGGGTCGGCAGGGCAAAGCTTCGGCGCTTTCCTTGCGGCAGGCCTGACGTTCCGCTTGGAGGGCGACAGCAACGACTACCTCGGCAAGGGCTTGTCGGGCGGACGAATAGTGCTGACGCCGCCTGCCGGTAGCACGTTTGCCCCCGAAGAAAACGTGATAGCCGGCAACACGCTGCTCTACGGCGCTACCGCCGGCGAGGTGTACATCAACGGAAGGGTAGGCGAGCGGTTTTGCGTACGCAACAGCGGCGCCATTGCGGTGGTGGAGGGCACAGGCGACCACTGCTGCGAGTACATGACGGGCGGCTGCGCCGTAGTGCTCGGAACGGTTGGGCGAAACTTTGCCGCCGGCATGAGCGGCGGCGTGGCCTACGTTTGGAACAGAGAGCAGAACTTCGACTTTTTTTGCAACATGGAGATGGTGGAGCTCTCGCTGGTGGACGAAACCTCCGACAGAAAAGAGCTCAAGGATTTGCTCAAAAAACACCTGCAGTACACCGGAAGCCCCCTCGCAAAGCGAATGTTGGATAGCTGGAGCGAAACAGTAGAGCAGTTCATCAAGGTAACTCCAATAGAGTACAAAAAGATTCTGCACGACCGCAAATCGGAAGCGCTCAAGGCAAAAATCGCAAGCGTAGAGAGAGACTACTAAATTGACGTAACAGAACGCTAATCACCGACGCTATGGATAATCTTGTTAATAACAACGCACAGCAAAAAGAATTTGCTCACTTCATACGAGCGATAGATTCGGAAATAGAGCATGCGCAAATAAAGCTCATCTCTGCCGCTAACGTGCAGCTGCTGCTGCACTACTGGAAAATTGGGTATTTTATTTTGTTCAACCAGCAAAGATTAGGCTGGGGAGGCAAAGTGATTGAAAAAATATCAAAAGCCATTCGGGACAAATACCCCGAAAAGAAAGGCTACTCTCCAAGAAACCTGAAGTATATGTGTCAGTTTGCCAAGCTGTATCCTCTAAAGATATTAGAAAAAATGCTTTGGGCTAATGAGGAGCTGGAAAATCCGACTGCTATCAAGGTTTTGGATGTGGCAAAAACTTTGAATAAATCCGAAATTGGGCAACAAGCTGTTGCGCAATTACAAATAGCTGATTCCGAAAAAAATACATTTGGGCAAGAACCTCTTGCCCAATTACAAATGGTTGATTCAGAGGTAAGTATATTTGGGCAACAAGCTGTTGCCCAAATTCAGGATGTGCCATTAACGTTAATTCAAATTACGCAAGAGCCTCTTGCGCAAATTGAGAACAACTTCCTTTCTTCTCCCGTTGCTAAAATTAATTGGGCGAGCCATATCATTTTAATGAACAGCAATCTTCCTTTGGGAGTTCGCTACTGGTACATGAAAGAAGCCTTGGAGTATGGTTGGAGCCGAAATATCCTTGATTTACAAATCAAAACCGGATTATTCCAGCGGCAAATCGAAAAGCAAAAAGTAAATAACTTTACAGCCACGCTCCCCAAGCCACAAAGCGACTTAGCTAACTACCTTTTGAAAGACCCCTACATATTCGACCTTGCAGGTGCAAAAGAAGCCGCAGATGAGCGAGATATAGAAAAGCAGCTGGTGGGACATGTTACCAAATATCTTTTGGAAATGGGAACCGGCTTTGCCTTTGTTGCCCGACAAAAGCACTTTCAAATTGGAAGCAAAGATTTTTATGCTGATTTGATTTTATACAACATCAGCCTCCATGCTTACGTCGTTGTGGAGCTAAAGGCAACGCCTTTTAAGCCGGAATACGCCGGCCAGCTGAATTTTTACATCAATGTAGTGAATGATAAGCTGCGGGGAGAGCACGATAACAAGACCATCGGGCTGCTACTTTGCCGCGGCAAAGATGAAATCATGGCGCAATACGCCTTAGAAGGATATAATCAGCCGATAGGCGTAAGCGATTACCGGCTAAGCAAAGCCATTCCTAAAGAGCTGAAA
Organism: Prevotellaceae bacterium; assembly: GCA_031266935.1. GTDB lineage: Bacteria > Bacteroidota > Bacteroidia > Bacteroidales > UBA932 > JAITMY01. The sequence continues at coordinate 7,257 of JAISAC010000022.1, read as the reverse complement.
TCGGTTTTGCCCTCCATCGAAGAGGTTGAGCAGGAACTATCTCAGCTGCTTGAACAGAAAAAAGCAGATGCGCCCTAATCCGGCGAATGTTGGATAGCCGGAGCGGATTTTTGACGTATTGATTTACATGCAAAAAGCGCTATCTTTGTAAGCAGCCATTTATATTAGTAAACACTTACGCCATGAAAACAACATTATTCAAGCGCCTGCCGTACGGCAAATCGGATTTTAGGGACATCATGCTGCAAATCAGCAGATACTTGATTTCGGGAAACCGCCCCGAGATATCATCGACTTGAACCTGCAAACGGATTATGGCTGCCTGCTCCGCCTGACGCAAAACAAAAACAATCGCGGAACATTGCTCCAAATTGGGAAAGACAATGGCATCGTAGTTACTGAAATCCTGAAAAAGTTTTCCATCGACATGCTCAGCAACGACAGCTGCTTCATTTCGCTCCTGTTCTACATGGGGCTGCTGACTATCGCCGCGCCGCACCGCTTGCGGTTGAGGCTACAGATTCCGAACTATTCCATCAAAACGCTGTACTGGGAATATCTGGCAAAACAGACAATGGAAAACATCTCCGGAGATGACGATTAACGCTCGACCGCTGAGCGATGCAATCTACTCATTGGCGCTGGAAGGCGACGTGCACCAGCTCATCGGCTACGTTTCGGAAAACGCTTTCGGCTGATGCTTTACGAAGTTGCTCTATTAGCTCAATAGCCTCCACCCACATTTGTAAATTTCAATAATTTCGCGTATGTTTGCAGCGCAAAGTATGAATGTAGAATCTCTATGACAAGGTTAAAGAATATTAAACGGGGGGGGGTAAAATCGCCACTCTATCAGCGGATTAGCGCCGACAAGCAAAAATGAAAAATTTTTGCCTGTCGGCGCTTGTTTTTTTATACGCTTTAGCACGTTGCTTTTCCCCTGTTCTCAATGGCGAGAAGCCATTATTGACCGACTAAAATCATGCATATTAATTTATGGATATTAAAGAGCTAAAAGTTGCAGGAAATAAAAACCACCCTTGGGAATACGCAAGAAGCAGGGTGGTTAACAGAATTGTTGCAAGGTACCTGACCTTTGACCGCAGCAAAGCTGCTTGGGATGTCGGGTGTGGCGATGTATTTTTTCTATCCAAATTTCACGAAACATTCCCCGCATACTCCTTAATGGCAGTAGATGTTGCTTTTGACGATGAAATTATTGAGCGGCTATCAAAAAAGTATGCAGCGTATAATATTCTGTTTTTTAAAAATATAAATGATGTAAAAAAAGTAGCAGGCAAGGCGGCTGTGATTTTCCTGCTGGATGTCATTGAGCACGTGGAGGATGATGTTGATTTCCTGAAAAGCCTTGCTTGTAAGCCGTTTGTGGACAAAGATACGCTGATCGTAGTTACGGTTCCGGCTTTCAATTCGCTATACGTTGAGCGGGACAAGTGGCTGGGGCACTACCGCAGGTACTCCCGGAAAATGCTGACCAACCATATCGGACGGGCAGGTCTGTCCGAAGTCGAGGGTGGATATTTCTTTTTTTCCTTGCTTATCTTAAGGGCAGTACAGAAGCTATTGGAGGTTGCTGTCAAACCCAAAAACGAAACAGGCATTGGCAGCTGGAAAGGTGGCAGAGCGGTATCATTTTTGTACGAAAAGCTGCTGCTGTGTGATTTCTACATTTCTTTGTTTTTGAAAGCGTTACATATCAAATTACCCGGACTTTCAGCTTACACAATATGCAAACTATCATAGTAATTCCTTGCTACAATGAAGAAAAACGGTTAAGAAGCCACGATTTTCTTGATTTTGTCCAAGTACACCCTGACGTTACGTTTTTGTTTGTCAACGATGGGAGCAAGGATAATACGCTGGTAATGCTGCAAAATCTGTCCCGTCAAAGCGCAAAATTGATGCTCCTGAATTTACCAAAAAATGCAGGAAAAGCAGAAGCCGTCAGGCAAGGCGTCATGTACATTTTGCAAAAATGGCAGCCTCACCGTATCGGTTTTTGGGATGCCGACCTGTCCACGCCGCTCAACGAAATAGAATGTTTTATCCAGCAAATGGAAAAGTATGGATGCTCTATGGTTATCGGCACGAGAATAAAGCGACTTGGCGCAAAAGTCTATAGAAAAACCACGCGCTTCTTGCTTGGGCGCATGTTTGCTACTGTAGCTGCTTATATGATGAATTTGCCGGTTTACGATACTCAGTGCGGGGCAAAATTGTTCAAAACCCAGCTGGCAGCATCTTTATTTCAGCTGCCGTTTATTTCCAAATGGCTGTTTGATGTAGAGCTGCTGGCTCGCTATATACAGCTGTCGGGAATACCCACAGTTTGCAGGCAGGTATATGAATATCCTGTTTACGAATGGCAGGATATTGGAGGATCGAAGCTGAAATTGGTTGATTTTCTGTCTGCCCCAATGGAATTATGGAAAATATGGCGAACGTACATAAAAAAATAGCCGCTATTTTTTTTATGATCTCCTGAATTCGCGCTATTCGCAAAGGTTTTGGATGCGGCAAAAACTTGGATGCGGCAAAAACGCAGAATCTACAAATCCGTATTCTTGAACAGAAACGCCGTATCGGACTTATAAATGAGCTCATAGCAGCCAATCCTGTCGCTCACGCTTAATCCTTGTTCATGCGCCATTTGAAACAGGTTATAGCCCGTTGTCAGCTTATCAAGCAAAACATACTTGCTGCCGTTTTCTGCCGAAAACAGCAGATAGCTATCCAGCGATAAGGGTTCGTCGGGGTGAAAAATGTTGTAATGATACACCCAGCCAATCTCATTCCTAATGGCAGAGTAGTTACCAATTTCGTCAAAAACAAAGGGTAATGGGGCGGCTATCTTTACATTTTTTTCCGGTATATGGGCGGATAGCGTTGCGTTGTGCTCGGCAATGTTTACCCTTTTCCTTATCAGATTTACGTTGTGGAAGCCGTGTACTGCAACGAATCCGGCCAGCAGCAGCGCGCCGAATACGCGTACTCCACGGTTGCGCCGGCGAAAAATATGCAGGTATCCGGCAACCACTATGATGGCGATGTACGGGAAGTAGTGAAGGCCGTAGTAGGACGTTGGCCCGTGGGACAGCAACCCCAACCCGATGACCAGCACCAGCAGGTATAGCAGCAAATCGCGCAGGTTCTCCTTTACATGCTTAAAGCCAAATACCAGCGAAAATATCAAAAGCAGCGTAAATGTTACCTCCCGGGGGCTGTGAAGAAACCGCTGCTGCTCTTTCAGCAGCCCTATGTACATCGGTCGCTTACCCGCTACGTTGGGGTCTGTTGTAAATTGGTGCAGCCACGAGTGGAGCTCCCCGTACGAATGAATATCAAAGAAGTATAGCAGCGTAAATATGGTGGCCATTGCCGAAAATAGCAGCATTTTCCGGTACTCTTTTTTTACCAGCAGCACAACAAAGCCGGCTAATGAGTAGATAGCGCCGTTGAGGTGGGTAAATGTCGCCAGCCCTGCGAATACGCCGGATAGCGCTACGCCGTAAAGCTTGCCGTTGGGGATGCTCCTTTGCAAACAGTAAAAGCTGATAAACCCCAGGCACATGGACATTATCTCGGGGCGAAATATAAAGCTTTGATTAAAAAAATGGTTGTTAAACAGCAGAAGAGAAACGGTTAGCAGGTAAAAGCTCCATGAGAATCGGATGCGCTGCCTTTTCAGGTAGTCGTACAGAAAAACGAAAAAGATTAGCGCAAACAGCAGCGAAATTAGCCGAAACGAATAGATATGAAACCCAAAAATTTTCATAAATCCTACCCCTGTCAGCACAAAAAGCTTGTGGTAAAAATATTGCCTGCTATCCCATCCGTCTTCACCCTCAAGGTATCCGCCGAAAAAGTTGGAGCAAACATACCCCAGCTTGTCGAACCAATAGGAATGCTCGGCGATAATCGCTTCATCTCCGTTGGGAGTTCGCTGGTACAAGCTTAGCGCAAAAAATGCTGCTACAGCGAAAAATACTATGTACGGAATGTACTTTCTAATGTTTACGGCGTTCATGATAGTATGCTTAGGTTTAATGATGTTACAACAAGGCTTACGCTAACATTTTTTTGTGGCGCAAATGTACAACAAAACTTTCAAACTGCCGCACAAGCCCGCGCAGCTGATTCCCTATGAGTAATGAGTAATTTTGATTTGGTTTGGATTTTTGATAGAAACGCGATATTTTTGGTTTGGATTTTTTGAAATTATCCGTACATTTGCCGTAACTATCAGCTCCAAACCAACGCTCTGACTCCGTACTTTAAAAGGGATATTGACCGCCATCTGGAAGAGTGGAAAACGGACTCCGGCCGGAAGCCGCTGCTCGTCTGTGGCGCCCGGCAGGTGGGCAAATCCTCCGCCATTCGCCAGCTGAGAAAAAGTTTCAAGTATTTTATCGAAATCAACCTCGAAAAGCAGCAAGCCGTGAAGCTCCTTTTTGGCGACAGCTTGGATGTAAAAGCTATTTGCAGCCAGCTGAGCGCAGCGTACGGCTACCGCCTTTCGCTCGAAAATTTTGCTGCATACGGAAGAGTAAAGGTCGTCCCCCCTGTACGCGCTGTCAAATTTAAGCGCGTACATTTCAAAGAAAGACGCGTAAATATGAGGCTGCTTTTTGCAGGCAAGCGCAAAGCCAATATTTTTGCGTATATTTGCAGCCGTATGGAAAAAGATAGAAAGTATCCTCTAACCGTAAATAACGTTTAAAATGGCAGAAAATTCAACAGTACAGGCTGCACCGGAGCGCTCGCTCAACTTTTTGGAAGAAATTATTGAAGCCGACCTGGCGTCGGGCAAGCACAAGAGCATCCTTACGCGCTTCCCGCCGGAGCCTAACGGCTACCTGCATATTGGCCACGCCAAAAGTATTTGCCTCAACTTTGGGCTGGCGCAAAAGTACGGCGGCGCTACCAACCTCCGCTTTGACGATACCAACCCGGCTAAGGAGGATACCGAATACGTGGATTCCATCAAGCAGGATGTGAGGTGGCTGGGCTTTAGCTGGGCCAACGAGCGCTACGCTTCCGACTACTTCGACCAGCTTTACGAGTGGGCGCTGGCGCTCATCAGGAAGGGGCTGGCCTACGTTGACGACCAGCCGCAGGAGGAAATCAGGCTGGGGCGCGGCGCCGTTACCCGACCGGGAACGGATAGCCCCTACCGCAGCCGCAGCGTGGCGGAAAACCTCGACCTCTTTGCCCGGATGCGCAGCGGCGAATTTGCCGACGGCGAAAAGGTGCTGCGCGCAAAAATCGACATGGCGCACCCCAACATGCTGCTGCGCGACCCCATTCTCTACCGCATCCTGCACGCCGAGCACCACCGCACGGGCAGCAAGTGGTGCATCTACCCCATGTACGACTACGCGCACGGCGAGAGCGACTCCATTGAGGGCATTACCCACTCCATCTGTACGCTGGAGTTCGATGTGCACCGGCCGCTCTACGACTGGTTTATTGAGAAGCTGGAGATTTTCCCCTCGCGCCAGTACGAGTTTGCCCGCCTCAACCTTACCTACACGGTGATGAGCAAGCGCAAGCTGCTGGAGCTGGTCAAGAGCGGCTCGGTGCGCGGCTGGGACGACCCGCGCATGCCCACCATCTGCGGTATTCGCCGGAGAGGGTACACGCCGGAGAGCATCCGCCTGTTTGCCGATAAGGTGGGCGTGGCAAAGCGCGATAACGTGATTGACATTTCGCTGCTGGAGTGGTGCGTGCGCGAAGACCTCAACAAAAGGGCGCTGCGCCGGTTTGCGGTAATCAACCCCATCAGGTTGGTCATCACCAACTACCCCGAAGGCCAGGTTGAGGAGCTCGACGCCACCAACAACCCCGAAGACCCTGCCGCCGGAACGCGCAAGATACGGTTTAGCCGCGAGCTGTACATCGAGCGCGAAGACTTTATGGAAAATCCCCCGAAGAAATTTTTCCGCCTTGCGCCAGGGCAGGAGGTGCGGCTAAAGTACGCCTACATTGTCCGGTGCGAGGAGGTGGTGAAGGATGCCGACGGCAGCGTTGTGGAAGTACGCTGCACCTACAGCCCCGAAACGCGCAGCGGCGGCGGCAACCCGCGGCAGGTGAAGGGCACCATTCACTGGCTTTCGGCGGGGCGCTGCCGCGCCGCCGAGGTGCGACTGTTCGACCGCCTGTTCACCGAGAGCCACATGGACAGCATCCCCGAAGGCGCGGACTACAAAAATTACCTCAACCCCGATTCGCTAAAAACCGTTACCGCCCGCGTGGAGGAAGCGATAGACGGCGCTTACCGCGAAGGTGCGCTGCCCGTGCAGTTCGAGCGCACAGGCTACTTTGCCTTAGACCCCGACTCTACAAGCGAAAAACCGGTATTCAACCGCACCGTTACCCTCAAAGATACGTGGGCAAGCATCAGCAAGAAATAAATTCTGAATTTTGAATTTTGAATTTTGAATGGGCTTGCGCCGATGATAATTAGGGTCTGTCTATAAAGTCGTGTTTTCTCAGTTTTTGTTGTCTGTACGCAGGGCGGCACAGCAACGCTACCGGCATAAAACAGTATCCCACCTTTTCATTTTGAAATACTATTGGGTTGCCTTAGTATCATTGCAATTCTCCAAATATCTCGGCTCAAATTTTTGCAGGACGTATAACTCCAGCTCATGGTCGCCTGAAACGGTTAAGCTTTCTACGTACTCCCAATTTTCTTTTTGATAATTATACAAGAAAATATCAACATCCGCCGGATATTTGAATACTTCCATGTACACCATATTATCATTAGCTTGTTCGGCTTCTGGAGCCTCTATAAATTTGCTGTATTTACGACCATCAAAAACACAGATTACAAATTTAAACTGAGATAACCCAAGACGCTTTATAATTTTCCCAGTCCTCTCACTATCGCTACTTGGTGGTAAATGGCGCTGGTGAAGTTCCTCACTCTTTCCGCAGGAAAGTGCGAGCCAACGGTGGGCGTGGCTCTCAGCTGCGCGCTGACCCTGTTTTTTACGCTAACGTGGTCTTCGCTGTCGTCTTCTACTCCCGTCCACAGCGGTCAATGTCTATACGCGGTCGGTTGACATCGCCCGCGTCGTGGCCCAGCTGCAACTGTACCCAACTCCTAAGCTTGGCAGCTATGCCGTCGGGCTGCTTGCTCTGCTTCGTAACGTACTCATACCACCCGCCTATGTGCACGGCGCTACCGGTAGCGTCAACGAACGCCTTAACATCCGCGCTGCCCGATAG
>JAISAC010000013.1 GCA_031266935.1 Prevotellaceae bacterium | reverse complement strand
TGACACTTTATTAACCGTATGCTTCAGCATACGGGGACAAGCAGGAGGCTCCCGCTAAGTCCCGCAGGGACGACACTTTTATATCCGTTATATGTTATTTATTTCTTATCCCTTATTATGTCAATAGAACATGGACACCACCCAAAAAAAGATTTAGCCTATTTTTTATAGTTCCGAAAATAATTTCTATATTTGTAATAGAATTAGGCAGTGCTACGGCTCGGCCACCGGTGTAGGGAGTTTCGGCTCCCTACTTCTTTTTATACAGTAGCCGTACCTTGCCTTTTGCGTACAGCCAAACCTCATCTATTCTCTGCCTATTGTTAATCACTCTATTATGAATATTTCGTCCAATATACATATCACCGCATGCTTTGTTGCTATTGATAATTATCCGTGATGATTGTTTCAATCCTTTGGAAATCAAATCATATTGGAAATTTTTTCCCTTTTAAACGGCGGCTGGTAGCTTTCGTACTCGTAAAACACGCTGTCTATAATCAGGTCGGGACATTTACGCTCATAGGCAGTACCTCCTAACGCTCCGAACACTCGCTTGTACTCTTCGCTTTTGAAGTGTTTGTTGGTCGTTATCTGTACGATTTTTCCCTGCTTTGCCAAGTCATGCGCAATGGCTATCAAGTCCTTGTGGTCTGACTTCCTGATATAGCCGTCCATAATCTCTCTATACGCCCGCCGTTGCTAAACTCTTTGTAGGCATGAAAGCCCTCCGACGGCTTTGAAATCGGTTTTATTTCTGCCACGGAGAAGCGGTGCCTTGCCGCTTCCTTTATTTTCACTGCCCCATAATTTTTTTGGACTTTTCGCCCACAAAATTACGCAAATATCAGCAGGCTTGCAAGCAGCTACGCTCGAGAGAAAAAATGAGGTAATGAAGTTGGGAAAATTCATTTAATTACCTGCTACTGAGGTTGTTTTGTTAATAAATTAGGTGAAAATGAGGTTTCCCCAGCAGCTTATCCACTACGCCGTTAAAATCCTTTTTCCACTCCTCGTAGAACAGGCCTGTAGCGGGGCCGCTGAAGCCGGTGTATATTTTGGCAACCTTACCTTCTTTGTCAACAAAAAACGTGGTGGGGTAGCTCAGCAGCTTATCTACCTCCGGCAGGGCTTTGGCAACCGATGCACCGCCAACCTTTCCGGCAAGCAGCACCTCGTACTCAACGCCGTAGCGCTTTTTGAAGCTGCTGACGGCAGTTTTTGCATAATCCAAATCGTCCTTGCGCTCGAACGACAGCCCTACGATTTCTACTCCGCGCTCCCGGTTCTCCCGGTACCACTGCGCCAGATACTGCGCTTCGTCCAAGCAGTTGGGGCACCACGTGCCGAGGATGGAAACAATCACCACCTTGCCCCTGTAGCGCTCGTCGGCGAGCGAGATTTCCTGCCCGTCGGCGTTGGGTAGCCTGAAGCCGAGGCGGTCAGCCCCGCGCTTTAGCTTAGTCAGGCTGTAGGGGTCGGCCAGCGCGGCGCGGTCGTTGCGGCTGCCGACGAGGGCTGTGCTGCCCCGCGCAGTGTAGAGCACCCCCTCAAAGGCGCTGCTGTCGGCAAAGGTCAGGTCAACGTAGTAGGGCGTTAACCCGCCGAACGCCGAGAGCTGAACGCCGTCGACGGTGGGCGCGCCCTCGAGAAAGCGCAAGTCGCCGGAGCTGGTCAGGATAGAGCCGGTAACAATTTGATTTTCCGTTTTGAAAATGCCAACGTTGCGCGCCGTATCACCGTCGCCGCTCACGAAAAGAATATCCCACCTGCCGTCTATGGCGACAGGGGCGGGCTGCACGGCAGCGGCAAAGCGCGGCGCCGCTCCCCGGCGGGCGCTGAACAAGATGCCGGTATCGCCTTCGATGTAATTTTTGGTGAAGCGTCCCTCCAGCGCGTCGCCCGATACGCGGGCTTTGATGAGCGCGTCGTAGGCCGCGATGGGGATGATTACGCTGTCGGCAGCGTAGTAAATGCCGGTGAGGGGCGTTCTTTCCTCGCCGTTTATCAGCGTCAGCACGGCGGAGTCGGTGGCGGCGTTGGCTACCTCAAACAGGAACGGCGCCTTCTGCCCGTGCGATACCGACAGCTCGGCTCGCCACGCGCCGTCTTGCAGCAGCGGCTGGTGGCGAGCGCAGCTTCCCCACAGGAGAGAAAGCCCTGCAATGCCTCCGCAGAGGAGGCTTTTTGAAGCGTATAGCAATTTTTGTGAGGCCATAGTAAAAATGTAAAATGTAAAATGTAAAATGTAGAATGTAAAATGTAGAATGTAAAATGTAAAAGTTGCACAAAGGTAATAATTTTGCAATTTAAAAGCAACCTCATTTCAACCTAATTTTTTAACAAAACAACCTCAGTAGCAAGGAATTAAAACGTATAGCCAAACCTCATTACCCCATTAAAACGACGCGAAAAAATGAGGTAATGAGGTGGGAAAAACCATGTAACAATTTGCTACTGAGGTTGTTTTGTTAAAAAATTAGGTTAAAATGAGGTTAAGCCGCTGCATCAATTCACGTCAAACCAGAGCTTGGTGGTGAGCAAATCTTCTCCCTGCCGAGTTACAGCTGCATCGCGGTTTTTTCCGTTGAGCGACTGCTCGGTGCCGGGGTAGAACAGGCGTAAGGGTATTTTGCTGTCGAGCACAGCCGCCGGCCCCGGCGTTAGCTGCGGAAAATCCAGCCGCCGCCACTCGGCAAAGGCGTCTAATCCCTGCCCAAAGAAGGCAATCCACTTCTGCTCGCCGATAGATTTTTTCCAATTTGCCGCGTCGTACTGCACGGCGGGCTGCGCCAGATAAGCGCTGATGTCGGCTGCATCGGTTATGCCAAATTGGTTGAGCGAGGCGGTAATGGCCTGCTCGTAGTAATCTTCGGCATTTCCGGCAATGTAGCCGCGCGCCACCGCCTCGGCAAGGTTGAACAATACCTCGGCGTAGCTGTATATCACGGCAGGCGCTGCGGGAGAAAGGAAGTAGGCGCCCGGCAGGGAGATTTTATCAAATCCCTGGCTGTTGGCGTCGCCGTTTGACAGCCCATTTGCCCCACCTGCATAGTCGGCTACAGACTCGTCTTTCGGCAAATCGGCATATACCGGCAGGCGCGGGTCATTCAAGGCTTTCAGCTTATCAACAATCGTTTTTGAGATGCGATAGTCGTTGCGGGCAACAAAATGGTCGTGCTGCGGATTGTTGTATGGCGACGAAGTGTAAACAAATTCGAATGTTTCATCATTGCTGCCAATCAAATCCGACAGGTTGAGCGCCGAAATAATTGGCTTTGCTTTCTCCGATTCCCTGTCGGCAATGCGGAGCGCAATGCGGAGCTTCAGCGAAGCAGCAAATTTACGCCATTTTGCAATGTCGCCGCTATATACCACATCGCCCGAAATTGTTCCGGCGCTGGGGCTTAGCAGCGTAAGCGCTTCGCTGAGGTCCGATTGCAGGCCTGCATATACATTTTGCTGCGTGTCGTAGATGGGGACTATGCTTTTGCCTGCCTCCGAGTAGGGGATGTCGCCGTAGAGGTCGGTAAGCAGCAAGAATACCCACGAGCGGAGCGTGAGCGCAACGCCCTTGTAGTTGGCGTTTGCCGCTTCGCTGTTCAAGTTAAGTATAACGTTCAAGTTGGTAATGAGCGTAGCGTAGCCTGTATTCCACGGAGTAGTGGCAATGCCGTCGGAGTTTGTAACGCTGTAGCGGTCGGCATCGGTGTACTGAATGGCAGCCCAGTGCTGCACAAAGAGCAAAATTCCGCCATAGTTGGCAGCGTTGCCCCAGTAGAGGTCTGCACCGTTTTTTTCAACGCCCGTCAGCAGGTAAGCAGGGTCGGGATGCTCCGTTGCGTTGGGGTTGACGTTAATATCGTCCAGCGATTCGCTGCACGAAGCAAGTAGAATGGCCGCTGCTGTTGCAAATGGTATGAGATATTTTTTCATCTTATTTTTGGAATTAAAAGTGACTAAAATTTAAGCTTGATATTCACCCCAAATGAGCGCGTTGTGGGGCGGTTCAAAGCCTCTACGCCCTGTACGTTGCCGGTGTTGAGCGCTGCTTCGGGATCCATGTTCAGGTCTTTGTCGCGGTACAGAATGGCAAGGTTGTGCGCCACTGCCGCAAGGGTTAAGCTGCTCAACCCAAGCTTCCGAACGACTTTCGAATCGAAAGTATAGCTAAGGCTAATGTCGCGCAGCTTAATGTAGGAAGCGTCATACACATATCGCTCATGAATACCGTTGGATGCGTTGTAGTAGCTTTCGGCGGAAATCTTTACATCGTTGGGTTGTCCTGTATTTTCGTTGATACCCTGAAAAATAACGCCGTCGTCGCGGGTAGCACCGTTAGCGTCCGTCCACGTCAAGCCTCCAAATTCGGCCGAGCGTCCAAACACCGTGTTGGCATATACGCCCGCGCGTACGCCCGTTGCCGCCGAGCTTGAGTACAGCGAAGCGCCAAAGCTGGCATCTATCAGCACCGCCAGCGACAGGTTTTTATAGCTGAACGTGTTGTTCAGAGCGCCTGTCCAGTCGGGGGTGAAGTAGCCCAAAATTTTGTTGGTAGGGTCGCGTAGCGGAAGCCCGTTATTGCCGACAAGGATATCGCCTTTTTCGTTGCGCTTGTAGGCCACGCCGTAAATGGCGCCGTAGCGCTTGCCTACTTCGGCTACAATCTGTGGACCTGCGGCGCCAATAACGTAGCGCGTCAGCAAGCCCTCGTCGTCCAGCGCCACAACTTCGCTCCGGTTGGCAGCGTAGTTCAGGCCGACATCCCATTTGAAGCTGCCTCTTTTTACAGGCGTAGCGTTCAGCTGTACTTCCACCCCCTTGTTGTTTATCTTTCCTGCATTGATAAGCTGGTATGCGTAGCCGCTGGCCGAAGACGTTTGCACGTTCAGTATCTGGTCAACGCTGTTGGTATTGTAAAGTGCAAGGTCAACCGACAGGCGATTATTCAGGAAGCCTGCCTCCAAGCCAACCTCGGTGGACTGCGTACGTTCGGGTCCAATATCGGGGTTGTTCTTTGTTGTAGAGGACACCTGAATCGGGTTGCCGTTGAATGCTTGCTGTATGTTGTACGTGGTAGCCAGCTGGTAGGGGTCGGCGTCGCTACCCACTTCGGCCCACCCGCCGCGCACCTTGAGGAACGAGAGCCAGCTGCTTTCTACCTTCAGCGCCTCCGTCAGCACGGCGCTTGCCGTTACTGACGGGTAAAAGTAAGAGCGGTTGTTGGCTGCCAGCGTGCTGCTCCAGTCGTTGCGCCCCGTAATGTTGAGGAAAGCCCATTCTCTAAACCCTACCTGCGCCGACCCAAAACCGCTATATACGCGCAGCCGCGTAAATACGTTGGCAGACTCCAGCGGATCTTTGGAGTTGCTTAGCGTGTAGAGGTCCGGAGCTGCCAGCTTGGTAGCTTTCTGCCAGTTGTTGGCGTAGCTGTTGTCGCGAACGTTGAACCCCGCCAAAGCATCTACCGACCAGTCGTCCGAGAGCGAGCGCTTGTAGCTGAGCAGCGCCTCGGTGTTAGTTTCGCTTACCGTGTAGGCATCCTCGGCGTAGGAGCCGTCGGGGCTGCCGGCTCCGGAGGAGCCTGTTTTGATTTTATACTTCCGCCGGTCGTTGTAGTAATCTGTGCCCGAACGGAAGCGAAAATCCAGCCCCTCCAGCAGGTTTACGCCGAAGTGCACATCGCCGATAATGCGGTTACGATTTTGCTCGGTAGTGTTGAAGTAGCACTCCCAGTATGGGTTGTCGTAGTAGCTGGCGTTCCAGCTGCGGTTGGTTTTGTAGCCATTCCAAAGCTCCTTGGTATCCACCTGCCGACCAAACCAAAGAAACTGCAACATAATGCTGGACGCGCGGTAGTTGCTGCCCGTTGGAGAGCCGCCGCTCGGAACGTTTGGCGCGTCGGTGATGATGTAGTTCACGTTAGCGCCCACCGTAACGCGCTTGTTCAGCCGGTAGTCGCCGCTGAACGTAAAGTTGGTTTTCTTGATTTCGGTGTTAGGCAGCACGCTTGTCTGGTCTTGAAAGTTAGCTCCCAGCCGGTAGCTGTACTTATCTCCGGCGTCGGAGATGGATATTCCGTAGTCCTGCGTTACGCCCGTTTCAAAAAAGTCGCGCACGTTATCGGGGTGCGCCACCCACGGGACAGCCTCGCCGTTGGAGTAGAATTGCGGAATAAGCCGTCCGTCAAGGCGCGGTCCCCAGCTTTCGTCCACGCCATCGTTCACGCCGCCGCCCTTACCGTTCACGTAGCTGAATTTGCCCTCGGCGCCTTGCCCAAATTCGTTCTGAAATTCGGGTAGAGTTGCTACCGTAGCAAATGTCAACCCCGCGTTTACGCTAACGCCTAAGCCACTTTGTGATTTCCCCTTTTTTGTCGTAATCAGAATTACGCCGTGCGCAGCCCGTGAGCCGTAGAGCGCTGCTGCATTCGGGCCTTTCAGGACGTTGAGCGATTCGATGTCTTCAGGGTTGAGGTCGGCAATGGTGTTGCGGAAATCTCGGCTCTGGTCGCGCCCTGTAGCCGGAAGCAGCTGTGAGTTATCCACAGGGATACCGTCCACAATAAAAAGCGGCTGGTTGTTGCCGGCGATAGACGTTTCGCCGCGGATTACAATGCGCGACGCGCCAATATCACCCTGTGCGTTGGTGACGCGTACGCCTGCTGCCTTACCCGCAAGCGCATTCACGATATTCGTGCTGGTGTTACCGTTGATGTTGTCGCCCTTAATGTTTTGCGTGGCGTAGCCCAGCGATTTCTTGGCTTTCGATACGCCCAGCGCGGTAACCACCACCTCGTCCAAGTAGGTAGTGTTGTCGGCCAGCGTTATCAGCACAGGCTCGCCGGCATCGTACACATCCACCTCTAAGGTGCTGTACCCCAACAGGTTGAGTGTGAGCGTAACGGGCAGCGCCGCATCGGTGCTGAGCGAAAACTGTCCATTTACGTCGGTAGTTGCGCCTGTGGTGGTTGATTTAACAGCCACCGCAGCACCGGCAACAGGCTGCTGCTTTTCGTCAACAACCTGCCCCTTTATTTCTACGGCGTAACCCTTTAGCGCGCAGAGCAGCGCTGCCGCGAGAACAAGGAGCAATCTCCCTTTTTTGGGGAATGGCGATGTATTCCCCGAATAATTTAGTACTTTTGTCATGGTAATAATCTTTAATGGTTTTACTGCCACCTCTTCCGGTCAAACATTCCAGCGTTAGGACGGGAGAGGTGATTTTTTTGTTATGTTGCTATGATAAAAAATTGAAAACGATATTTCTACGCTTCAGTATGTAGCGTATAGCGGTAAGGCGCAAAAGCGCTACGGCCCGCTATGGAGATGGGCCGGAGATATTTTGAGTGTATAGCAAAAGATACCCGAAAGATATCTTGTTGATAAAAATAAATAGTTAGATGAGTGAAATGTCGAAAAAATAGCGTACCTTACGAGCGAGGTGTGTGTGTGTGTGTGTGTGTGTGTGTGTGTGTGTGTGTGTGTGTGTGTGTGTGTGTGTGTGTGTGTGTGTGTGTGTGTGTGTGTGTGCAATAGCAGGTTAATGCGGACAAGCTGTTTGCCGCAAGACCCAAAGGAATATATTGTTGTACACCAAGCATAGCGTTAGAAGTTTTTTGCAAAGATATTCCTTGTTTAGGGCAAAAAAAATACCACAAACGTGGTATTTTTTACATTCGCTGCGACTTCTTATTTCTACTTCTCCTCGTCAAAAATGCTTCCGTAGCGGTGATATTCGTAGGCAATGCTTTGCTCTTTGAGGTAGTGCAGCAGCTCCAGCCGTCCCTCTGCAAGCGGCTTGCTGCCGGCTATGTGCTTGCCGAGGTCGGCGGCTTTTCGGTAGGCCGCGTCGGACAGGCCGGTCGAGGCAGCGCGTATGCGCTCGTACTTGTCCATTTCGGCAACAAATGCAGGCTCGTCCTGCACAACGATTTTTATGCCGGAGGGTAGCAGCTTGGCAGCGCTTTCAACGGATTTTCTGTTTTTGTTGTCGCCCGAAATGCTGACGAACAGGGGCGTTTTCGTTGTGCTTGCCGCCAGCAGCGCCAGCAGGATGTCGGTCAGGCTGTCGCTTTCCTGTACGCGGAAGCCCACGCTTTTGAGCGGCAGGTAGCGAAAAATGTTTTCTTCGCCGTAGATGTTGCTGACGTCTTTTGCCTGCGAAAATTCTTCGTCCCAACTTTTTTGGTAGCTTGCCTGCGCAAAATTCAGACGGTTTTTATCCTTTTCGTCCGCGAGCAGGGCGCTCAGGGGAGCTGTGCGCTCGGCCGTTAGGGGAGTTGTGCGCTCGGCCATGAAGAGGTCGTTTTCGGTGAACTCCACGAAGCACGAAACGTAGCTTGGCCCTCCGGCCTTGATGCCTCCGCCAAAGGCCGACCGCTTCATTCCGCCAAAAGGCTGGCGACGTACAATGGCGCCCGTAATGCCCCGGTTGATGTACAGGTTGCCCGCCTCAATGCTGTTTTTCCAGCGCGCCTGCTCCTTCTCGTTCAGGCTTTGCAGGCCGGCGGTGAGGCCGTACTCCGAGGAGTTGGCGTACGCAATGCCCTGCTCCAAGTCGTCAATGCACACCACCGAGAGGAGCGGCGCAAACAACTCATTTCGGAAGGTGTAGCTTGCCGGCTTCACGCCCCACTTTACCGAAGGCTTGAGGATGTACCTTTTTTCGTCAACAAATTCGGGGGCAACTAACCACGATTCGCCCTCTTCGAGGTGCTCGATGGCATGTAGCAGCTTTTCGTTGCCGTTGTCTATCATTGGCCCCACGTAGGTCATGGTATCCCACACGCTCCCCGCGTGAAGGCTGGTAACGGCATCCTTGAGCTTCGATTTGAAAGTTTCGTTGTGGTAGGTTTTTCTGTCCAGCAGCAGCAGCGAGCAGGCCGAGCATTTTTGCCCTGCGTTGCTGAAAGCCGACGATACAACGTTCAGTATGGCGTGATCCTGGTCGGCGTTGGCGGTGATGATAATCGCATTTTTGCCGCCCGTTTCGGCCGAAAGCGGCGTACGCGGGCTGTTGGCCAGCAGGCGGAAAGCGGTATCGGTTCCGCCGGTCAGAATTACGTGCTTCACGGACGGGTGCGCCGCAAGGTAGCCCAGCGCGTCGCGGTCGGCGGGGCAAACAACCTGCAGGGCGTTCCTGGGAACGCCTGCCTCCCAAAAGCACTTGGCAAACTCCCACGCTACCGGCAGGGCAACGGTGGCGGGCTTCAGGATAACCGTGTTGCCGCCCGAAAGCGCTGCGGCTACGCCGCCCACGGGTATTGCCAGCGGAAAGTTCCACGGCGGAATAACCAGAATGATGCCCTTTGGCGAGTACGATACCGTTTTCAGCGCTTCGAGCTGCTTCATGGCAATGGGGTAGAAGCGGCAAAAATCAATGGCCTCCGAAACCTCCACGTCGCCCTCGGTAAAGGTTTTGCCGGTAATTGCCGACATGCAGCCTATCAGGTCGCCGCGCTTGGCGCTCAGGTTTTCGGCCACTCGGCGCAGTATTTCGTGGCGCTTGCCGAGCGGCATTTTCCGCCAGCCCAACGCGTCTTTTTCGGCAACGGCAATAATCTCCTTCACCTGCTCCGGCGACGAAAGGCTGGCCTCGCAAAACGTGAACTCGTCGTTGCGGCTACGGTCGCGGTACAGCTTTTTGTGCTCGGTAGTCACCTCCCTGTCGCCGATTTGAACGGGCACTACAAAGTTTTTTTCGTTCACGTCGGCGCTCCACTTATGCAGAATGTTCAGCGCCCAGCGGCGGTTTTGCGGCAAGTCCAAGTCCGTGTCCGGCTCGTTGGCAAAGGTGTCGGCGTCTTTTGGCGCAGCAGGCTTTTTACTCCTGTCCTGCGTACGGTAGGGCGCGGTGTTGACCGTATCCTTCAGCTTGTACGCTTCGAGGAACTGGTTGGCAAGAAAATTCCACTGCGGGCTGTCCAGCTTCAGGTTGAACGTGTAGCTCAAGAAGTTGCTTTTTCCGGTATTCTCGTCTAAGCGGCGCACAAGGTACGATATGGCGTTGAGAAAGTGGTTGGATTTTACCACCGGCGTGTAAAGGATGATTTGCTTTCGCAGCTTCCGCATTACGCGCGGCAGGTTGTTGGCCATACCCTCGAGCATTTCAAAGGTAACGTACTCCGCAACCTTGTTTTTTTCGGCAAGCAGGTGGGCGTAGGCAATGCTAAAGTAGTTGTGCGACGCCACGCCAATGCGGCAAGCCTCAATGTTTTCGGGCCGCAGGGCGATATCAAGAATGTGCAGGTAGCTGGCGTCCACCTCCACCTTCGAGGGGTAAACCGGCACCGGCCATCCGCGCAGCGACGACACAATGCTCTCCATTTGCAGGTTGGCGCCCTTCACCAAGCGCATTTTCAGCGGAGCGCCACCTTCGGCGTAGCGCTTTTTGGCGAAGTCAAGCAGGCGCTTCTGGAAGCTCGAAGCGTCGGGAAGGTAAGCCTGCACTACAATTCCCGCCGAGTAATGCTTAAACTCCGGGCGGCTCAGGACTTCGGTAAATACCTCAAACGTCAGCTCGGCATCCTTGTATTCCTCCATGTCGAGGTTGACGAACTTGGCGTGCTCCTTGCCGTCACTGCCAATGTACGAGTTGTCTATCGCCCTTTGGTACACGGCAGCCACCATATCGGCAAGTTCCTTTTTGTTGCGCTCGTAGCTCAGCGGGTGGATTTGGGCGTAAATGCCCGACAGCTTGATGGAAATGTAGCTGATGTCCGGCTCCTCCAGCGCTTCGAGGTAGTGGCTGTAGCGCCGGCTTGCCTCGCCGTCGCCCAAAACGACTTCGCCCAGCAGGTTGACGTTCTGCCCGATGTTGCTCCGCCAGCGGCCTTCGAGGTGCTTGGTCAGCTTTGGCCGCTCCTCGGCGATGATGATTTTGTTGGTTTCGCTGCGCAGCTTTGCCTTGAAAATCGGCATGGCAATGCTCGGAAACAGGAAGCCTCCCGACATGTACAGCCTAATCAGCGCGCGGTCGGAGGGGCTGAAAAAATCAGGGATGCCGTACTCCCTGATGATTTGCCTGACGCGCCTGTTGAGCTTGCGGTTGTCGCGTATTTGCGACGACTCGTCCAACATTCGCGAGAGGAATGTTTTGTATTCGGGTGTTTGTACTAAGGAGGCAAACTTTTTTTGCTCCTTCACCTCGTCGGGCGTTAGTTCTGAGGTGGCTTTGGCAAGAAATTGCTTAGCCCACTCAATAACCTCTGTGGTAGAAACCGGTATCATACTGCATTAATTCGAAAATTTAAAACTTGAAAAAAGTCGGGAAAGTTACAAAAAGGTTGGGAGAAAAACAAAAAAGGTCTGTTTTTGGCTAAATCTTTTTTTGAGGTGCTATGAAAAATAGCGAACAGTCCGGTAATTTAGAGCACGAATAGAGCGTGTGACAACCTAATGAAGGAATGAGTCTCCCCCCTCGCCTATAAACAGAATATCAGCGCATCGGTGGTATTAGGCATTTAGCGCAGCAGCTGGTTGAGCTCCGCCTTTTTGCGCGGTGAACACCTCTACATTTTGTGTCGGTGTTTTGATAGCTTCGCCTGTCTCCTTTAACTTTTCCTCCCGCTACGCAGTTAGGTGGAGGTTTTTCTTTATGAAGTTACTGCTTTTTTTCAAGTTGAGAAATACGCTCCAACAATTTTGCCATCTCAGCATCTTTTTCAGCGTTGGCTTTGCGTTCAGCGGCAAGGGCTAGCTCTTTTTCGGCAAGGGCTTGCTCTTTTTCGGCGCTGGCTTTGCGTTCAGCGGCAAGGGCTTGCTCTTTTTCGGCGATTTTGCTCTCCAGCACCCCCCAAGTGGCCTCCCACATGGCGTTAACCTT
>JAISAC010000012.1 GCA_031266935.1 Prevotellaceae bacterium | reverse complement strand
TGGGAAATCAAGTACATCAAAAAGGGCAACGAAAAAAACAGGAAGCTCCGGCAAGCCACAAAGCAAGAAGCGCTCACCCAGCTGGAGCGCTACCGACAGGCTCAATGCTTTGCCGAGCGGAACGACGTGAAGTACGCCGCAATTATTTTTACAGGCAAAGATAAGTACGAAGCCTGCGAGCTGACGTAGCCGGAATTACAATAGTCCGAAACAGTAAAAAACAATAGCCATCATGGATACACAAAAATTTAAGCAGCTGCCTTACGGTAACTCCAACTTCGAGAGCATTATCACCGAAAACTACGCCTACGTGGACAAAACGCGGTTTATTGAGCTACTGGAAAAGGAACCCAACAAAAATCAATTTTTTATTCGCCCGCGCAAGTTTGGCAAGAGCCTGTTCTACTCCCTGCTGAGCCACTACTACGACGTCAACAGGGCGGACAGCTTTGAGCGGCTGTTTGGCGAGCTGTACATCGGCCAGCACCCCACGCCCAAGCGCAGCAGCTACCTGATTATGCAGTTCAACTTCTCGGGGCTGAATACTTCCAAAGAGGAGGGGTTTATTGACGATTTCAACAGCAAAATTAAAAATTCAATTTTCGAGTTTCTGTTGAGGTACCAAAATATCATACCGAATGTGGACAAGCTGAATGAGCAGCTTAAAGAAACTTCCACCGGTTCGGGAAGGTTGGATACTGTTTTGTCGGCGATAAACGCTACCGGACGGAAAGTCTTTGTGCTCATTGACGAGTACGACCACTTCGCCAACGACCTCATCGCCATGGGCAAGTACACCGGCAGCGAGTTTTACCGCACGGTGGTGCGGGCCAACGGAGTGGTGCGCGACTTTTACGAAACGCTCAAGATAAGCACTTCCGGTGCGCTCGGCCGCATATTTATCACGGGAATTTCCCCGGTGATGCTCAACGACCTGACCAGCGGATTCAACATTGCCAACAACCTCACCCTTGAGTCGGCGTACAACGAAATGATGGGCTTCACGCAGGAGGAGGTAAACGACCTGATGGCGAAAACGGGGGTTGACACCGCGCTGGTGCGGGTGGATATGGAAATGTACTACAACGGCTATTTGTTCAACAGAAATGGCGGGAATAAAGTCTATAACCCCTCCATGATTCTTTACTTTTTCGACCAGCTATTAAGAAATGGCGCGTCGGAAGACATCATCGACAGCAACATGAAAACCGACTACGGCCGCCTGCAGCAGCTGGTGCAAAACGGCATGAACCGCCAAAGGCTGCTGGAGATTACCAAAAACAACGGTGTCATATCAGATATTATTAAAGACTTCTCCATCGACCGGTTAGAGGACGACAAGTATTTCATATCCCTGCTTTTCTACATGGGGCTGCTCACCGTTGATACGCTGGTGGAGGGAAAATTGTTCCTGAAGATCCCCAACTACTCCATCCGGACAGTTTACTGGGAGTACATCGAGCAGCTCATCCTCGACCAAAACAAGGACATCATGATAGACCTGACCGAGCAGAAAGAGGCTGTTTGGCAGCTGGCCTACCGCGGCAACCTTGCGCCCTACATCGACTACGTGAGCCGAAATATTTTTTGCCGCCTCTCCAACCGAGATTTGGAGCAGTTTGACGAAAAGTACATCAAAATCATGCTGCTCAACGGGCTTTTCCAGAGCAAGCTGTACGTGCCGGTTACCGAGCGGGAAGTGGAGGGCGGCTACATGGACATGTACCTGCAGCGCAGCCCCCTGCTGCCGGATATTCGGTACGAGTGGGTTTGGGAAATCAAGTACATCAAAAAGGGCAACGAAAAAAACAGGAAGCTTCGGCAAGCCGCAAAGCAAGAAGCGCTCGTCCAGCTGGAGCGCTACCGTCAGGCCGCATGTTTTGCCGAGCGGGACGACGTGAAGTACGCCGCAATTATTTTTATAGGAAAAGATAAGTACGAAATGCACGAGTTGACGTAGCCGGCCTATTTTTTTACGCAAAATTTTTCCTCCACAGGAAAGCGTACGTCGCCTGCTCCACTCAACATTCGTACTCGCTACCCAAATTTTGCAGGTAGTCCGACAGGTTTACCTCGCGGGACAGGTTCATTTTCTTGCGCAGGCGGTAGCGGTTTACCTCCACCCCGCGAACGGAAATGCTTTGCAGCGGCGCTATTTCCTTCGACGAGAGGTTCATTTTCAGGTAGGCGCATAGGATTTTATCGCTTTTGCTCAGCTGCGGAAATTTTTCGTCAAGCAGCTTGAAAAAACTCTGGTGAATAAGGTTAAAGTTGGACTCGAACACCTCGAAACCGCTATCGTTCTCTATGTTGGCGTTGACTTGCGAAATCAGCTGCTGGATTTTGCGTTTTAAAGTAGCGGTCTCCCTTCGCTCGTCGAGCGACGTTGCAATATTCATTGCCTTTTGCTTTACCTCCAGCAGTATTTCGTTTTTGCGCTTCAGGTTTAGCGCGTATCCGGTCAGCTCCTGCCGCTTGAAGTCCAGCTCAGCTTGCAGGTGCTTGCTGTGGAGTTCGTATATCTCCCTGCCCTTCGTGTTCGGCGCGGCTTTGTAGCCGCTGCTTTGGGGTATAAGCTCCCGATTTTGCCGTATAGCGTGGTTTTTTTTGCGAATAGCTTTTTTGCGCAGCAGGAGTAGCAGCGCTGCTATACCTCCCGCGTAGATAATGTATGCAAATGTACTCCTAAACCAGGGCGGACGAATTTTGATCTCAATGGAGGCAATATCCCCGTTGCTGGCCTGTCCGGCAACGACGGTTTTCACCTCAAATACGTAGCGCCCTTCGTGCAGGTTGGCGTACTCCTTTACCGGATTTGGCGAAGGAAGGCTCCACTCATCATCCTGCCCATTGAGCCGGCAGGAGTACATCACCTGCGGGCAAAGCGGAGGGGCGGCGGCGGCAAGGTAAATCCGTATGGAGTTGAGCGAATACGGCAAAACGACAGGCGAAGACGCTTTGCCGTAGCAGATGACGCTATCGTTCTTGCTGCTGACAAGCTTTCGGATATGCGGCTTTACGGCAGGAATGGCGCAGGATTTGGACTTGTCGATTTTCACAAAGGCGTTGTTCACCGCAACCACCACCGTTGCCGAATCCACCGGCAGCACATGCTCGTAGCTGCCAACCAGCATGTTGTCCAACCCCCAAGTGTTGACATTCTTTTGGTAAGCGCCGTGTTCAAACGGCAGCTCCTTGAGCTGGTTATCGGAAATAAACCAGATATTTTTCATAGCGTCAACGTCGAGGTACTCGTAGTACTTTGCTCCCTCGAGCATAGCCTCCAGGTGGGTATAGCGCTCAAAGCAGTCCGTCAGCCGGCAGTAGCGGTAAATGCCGTCCTTGGCGCATATCACTATGCTGTTGCCCACGCGCCGCATAAAAATGTTGCTGCCAAAGCCGGAGCAGGGCAAGTCGTACTTCTTTATTTCCGCTATGCGGGTTGCTTCGTGGTCAAAGGTGAGCTTTTGCACCTGCCTGCCGCTGCCCACGAGCCAAAAGCTGCCGCTTTCGTCGTCCTCCAGCAGGCCGTGCGTGTTGCCCCAAAAGTCGGGGATGGGGTGCGACAGCCGCCACCGTCCGCTTTCCTTCTCCAGAACATGAAATCCGGAGTAGGTGCAGACAATAAGCTTGTTTTTGTTGTGCGGCAGCGGGTGCACCTCCAGCGCCTCCGGCAGGTCGATTTTGTACGCTCCGGCAGGCGAAATGGCAGTGATGCCGGTGCTGCCGGCGCAAAGCAGGTCGTCGCCAACGGTAGCCATGTGCCCTACCTGCCCGCCCGATTGCGGCACTTCGCTCAGCGCGCCGCTCCTGTCCAGCCTGTACAGCCCGTGCACCGCTCCGAGGTACAGGGCGTTGTTGTACAGGGCCGAGTAGCATCCGGTGCCAACGGGCGAGCTGCCTGCAAAGAGCGGACGCAGGGGACCGGTGAGGTTGACGTAGCTTATCCCTTTGTCGAAACCCAGCCACAGATTTTGGTTTTTGTCAAAGAAAGAGCACAGCGCATGGTTGCTTCTCGGCCCGTTGCCGAGGTCGAGATCCTCCCTGACGGAGGGATTTTTCAGGTCAACCACGCAGGCGCCATGCTGCACGGAGCCTAACAGCACCCTCGAGCCGGACAGGCCAAGAGCAGCCGTGTAGTCGCCGACCGAAAAACCGTCGGAGGCTGTGCTTATCGGCGTAATGCTCTTTTCGTCAACAAAGTACAAACCCTTCCAGGCAACCGAAACCAGCATTTTGTTTTCGTACGGGAGCAGCCTTGTAATCCGGCTGTTCCTTAGCTGCGCAGAGGGAGGCAGCAGCGCCAGCGTATCCGCGTCGTCGAGGTGCCAAATGCCGTAGGGAGCACCCACGTAGAGGCGGTTGCCGTCGAACGCCGAGCAGTAGATGGCGCGGTTTGCCTCAACGGTCGAGATGTCTCCCGTTGCCTTGCGGTAGATGTATATGTGCCTGTCGCTCACAAAGTAGATTTTTGCTTTGCCGTTCAGGATATTCCGCACCTGGCCGCATCTGCCGCCCGGCTTTTCCGACAGCGATTGGTAGGTAAGCCGGCCTGCGCTGTCGGGCTCAAAGTAGCCAAATTCGGCGCTTCCGCCAACGTATATTTTGCCGTCAATAATTTGCACGGAGCGCACCACGCCGTTGGGTACATGGTGCAGCGTCCAGCTTACTCCGTCAAATTCGAGCAGCCCGTTGTTGTTGGCTGCGTATATCCAGCCGTTTTCGGCTTGGGTTATCATCCATGTTTGAAATCCGACCTTATCCTTGCTGTGATCGAAGTTGACCACGCTGCGTTGCCACCCCAACGAGGCAAAGCCGGACAGCGAGGACAGCGAAGCAAGAAAAAATAGGATAGTGGAAAATATTATGAATGAGTATGTTGTATGCGTATAGTAAAGATTGTGGTTCATTTTGTATCATGCGCCTGCTGTAATAGTAACCGCTGATACACAAATATACTTCTTTTTTGACGGGTATTTTCCGTTTTGACCTATTTTGTGCCAACAATATTCTGAATTTTAAATTTTTGGATTCGGCCTGAAAAAAAATTTCACCTTCGCGGGAACGACCAAAAAGAATGGAAAACAAATTACGCCGTAATTCGGAAATTTCATGTATATTTGCAAGCAAGATAAGCATATCGTAAATTTTCGTATGACCGTAAAGCAAAAAGACATACTGCATTTTTTCGCCGTGGCGGCGGGCGCTGCGGCGCTCTTTCTGCTGGCCAACACCTTCCACCTGCGCCTCGACCTCACCGCCGACAAGCGCTACACGCTGTCCGGCGCTACAAGAGAGCTGCTGCAAGAGCTGCGGGATGCCGTATTCGTCAAGGTTTACTTAGAGGGCGAAATGCCCATAGGCGTGAGGCCGCTGCAGCGCGCCGTAAAGGATATGCTCAGCGATATGCGGGCGTACTCCGGCGGGCGCTTGCAGTATGAGCTTATCAACCCTGCGCAGGGGCGGCAAAAGGAGGTTTTTTACAAAGATTTGCTCCGCAAAGGCTTGCTGCCCTACACGGTGCAGGAGCAAAACGCCGAGGGCGGCATTACGCAGGTTGACCTCTTCCCCGGCGCCATTGTGAGCCTCAACGGACGGCAGCGTACGCTCAACCTGCTGCAATTCAACCAACAAATCTCGACCGAAGAAAACGTCAACAACGCCATCCAAAATCTGGAGTACATCTTCATCAGCGCCCTTGAGGAGTTGGGGCGCAGCGAGCGCGAAAAAATCGCAGTCATTGACGGCCACGGCGAGCTGGGCGCCGCGCAGGTGGCGGATATGGTGCAGGATTTGTCGGCCTACTACCAGGTTAACCGCATTACGCTGAGCGGCGACGTCGAAGCGCTCAGCAGCTACGCGCTGGCGGTGATTGCCAAGCCTACCAAGCCGTGGAGCGAGGCCGACAAGCTGGTGGTTGACCAGTACGTCATGCGCGGCGGCAAGGTGGCGTGGTTTATTGACCCGGTAACGGTGCACGAGGACAGCTTAGCCAACGGGCACATGACCTTTGGCATTATCAACGACCACAACCTGAACGATATGCTGTTTCGCTACGGCGTACGCATCAACGCCAACGTGGTGCAGGACTTGCAGTGCGCCCTGATTCCGGTAAACGTCTCTCCGCCCGGCATGCCTGCCCGGTTCTCCCCCATGCCGTGGACGTACTATCCCCTGCTGTTCCCCTCGCCAAGCAACCCCATATCGCGCAACCTGAACGTGGTAAAAACCGAATTTCCCGGTACCGTTGACACCCTGCAGGGCGCAGGCGTGAGCAAGCAGGTGCTGCTGACCACATCGCCGCGCTCGTTTGTCAAGAGCGCGCCGTTTTACGTGGGGCTGGAGCAGGTTGTCGACAACATCGATACGCGTCTGTACAGCAAGGGAGCCATCCCCGTGGCGGTGCTGCTGCAGGGCGAATTTTCATCCATTTTTCAGCACCGGGCTTTGTCGGCGTACAACAACGGCCGCCCGTTCAGCTTTGCGGCCAAGAGCGTACCGACGGCGCAGGTGGTGGTGGCCGATGGCGACGTGATTCGCAACGACGTGATGGCCAACGGCAGCGCCCTGCCGCTGGGCTACGACCGCTACACCCGGCAGGTGCTCTACGGAAACAAGGGGTTTGTGCAGAACGTGGTGGCCTACCTCCTCGACGACAGCGGGCTAATGTCGCTCCGCAGCAAGGTGGTGGCCATGCGCCTGCTCGACCGCGCGCGGGTGGTGCGGGAGCGCAGCGCGTGGATTGCCATCAACACCGTTGCGCCGCTGGCCCTGCTTGCGCTTGGCGGGCTGAGCTTTGTTTTTTGGCGAAAGAAAAAGTATGGAGGAAAATTTTGAGCGCTGAATCTTACGCTGAACTCGCGAGAGGCGATGGAAAAATGCTGCCGCTGGTGGAAGATTTCTACACCATACAGGGCGAAGGATTTCATGTGGGGAAGCCTGCCTACTTCATCCGTCTGGGCGGATGCGATGTGGGGTGCCGCTGGTGCGATGCAAAGATGACGTGGAGCGCCAAGAATTTTCCGCCCGTGCCGGCAGCCGAAATCGCCGCGCGGGCAGCGTCGTTTCCGGCGCAGGCGGTGGTGGTAACCGGCGGTGAGCCGCTCAGCTACAACCTTGACACGCTTTGCAGCCTCCTCAAGGCAAAGGGGCTGCAAACGTTTTTGGAGACCTCCGGGTCGCAGCCGCTCTCGGGCGCGTGGGACTGGATTTGCCTTTCGCCAAAGCGTCGACAGCCGCCGCTGCCCGAAATCTTTGCAAGGGCAAGCGAGCTCAAGGTGATTGTGGAGGGCGAGCAGGATTTGCGCTGGGCCGAAGAAAACGCCGCAAAGGTTACCGGCTCGTGCCTGCTCTTCCTGCAGCCCGAGTGGAGCCGCCACAGGCAGGCGGTGGCAGCCATTGTGGAGTACGCCAAGCTGCATCCGCGCTGGCGCGTCTCCATTCAGGCGCACAAGTTTATGAACGTGCCGTAAGCCGGCAGCAGCGCCCGCGCAAGCAGCAGCGCAACTTTTTACTTAGCGATAATATAAGCATGAACATACAAACCGTAAAATTTGACTGCCGGCATTTCAAAGGCCACATCCCCTGCAAGCCCAACAAGCGTCAAGGCTACATGTGCAACGCGTGTCCGGCGTACGTTCCCGTTGACAAACGGATTTTGATTATCAAGCTGGGCGCCATTGGCGACGTTATCCGCACCACCCCGCTTGTGGTGAGGTACCGTGCGCTGTACCCCAGCTGCCACGTCACGTGGCTCACCCACTCGCCGGAGGTGCTGCCCAAGGATAGCATTGACGAAGTTTTGCGTTTTGATTTTGCCTCGGCGTACGGCGTGCTGCACCGCCGGTTCGACATTGCCATCAACTTGGACAAAGAGGTGGAGGCCTGCTCGCTGCTGGCCGACGTAAATGCCAAAGAAAAGTATGGCTACACGTGGCGCGACAACCATATTGCGGCAGCCACGCCGGCAGCCGAGCACAAGCTGCTTACGGGTTTTTTTGACGACTTGTCAAAGCAAAACGCAAAGCACTACATGGACGAAATATTTGAGATTTGCCACCAGAAGTTTAACGATGAGCCATACCTGCTGAACTTCGACAAAAATTTGGTTGAGCGCTTTGAATACGTAAAGCAGCAGGCAAAAGAAAAAAAAATAGTAGGCCTCAACACCGGCTGCGGCGGGCGCTGGAAAACGCGGCTATGGCCGCAGGAGTACTGGACTTCGCTGGTGGAAATTTTACAAAGACAAGGATACTGCCCCGTGCTGCTTGGCGGCAAAGCAGAGCACGAGGCTAACGTTGCTATGTCGGAAAAATCGGGAGCTTTCTACCCCGGGCACTTCTCGCTCGAAGAGTTTATTGCCCTCACTTCATGCTGCGACGCAGTTGTGACGCAAGTTTCCATGATGATGCACATTGCCACCGCGCTGCAAAAGCCAATGGTGCTAATGAACAACATTTTCAACGCAAACGAATTTTACCTGTACCATCGAGGCGTGATTGTGCAGCCTGCTACCGGCTGCGACTGCTTCTACGGCGCTACCTGTACGCGCGCACGCTGCTGCATGACGGACATTGCGCCGCAAGCCGTTTTTGATGGGCTAAAGCAAATATTGACGTAAAAAAATGAAAATCGCTTACCTGTCCACTTTTTACCCCTACCGCGGCGGCATTGCCCAGTTCAACGCCTCGCTGCTACATGCTTTTGGGCAGCAAGCCGAGGCAAAGGCCTACACTTTCACGCGGCAGTACCCCGCGCTGCTGTTTCCGGGAAAAACGCAGTACGTTACCCCCAACGACAACGCCACGCCCATTGACGCCATGCGGGTGCTGGATACAATAAATCCGCTCTCGTACCGTGTCGCAGCGCAAAAAATAGCAGCCTTTGCACCGGATGTGCTGGTGATGAAGTATTGGATGTCGTTTCTTGCGCCGTCGCTGGGCTACGTGGCCGGATGCCTGAAAAAGCAGGCAAAGGTAATTACCGTTTTGGATAACGCCATTCCGCACGAGCAACGGTTTTTTGACAAGGCTTTTACGCAATATTTTTTCAACCGCAACAGCGGTTTTGTGGTGATGAGCAACGCCGTACAGCGCGACTTGCTTTCGCTGAAGCCCAACGCGAAGTTCATTTACAAGCCGCACCCGCTGTACGACCATTTTGGGCAGGCAATTCCCAAAGTGGAGGCGCGGAAAAAGCTGGGCTTGCACCCCGACAAAAAAACCCTGCTCTTTTTTGGGCTTATCCGCGACTACAAAGGGCTGGACTTGCTCATCGAAGCCTTTGGCGCGCTCCCGCCGGGCTACCAGCTGCTCATAGCGGGCGAGCCGTACGGCAGCTTCGAAAAGTACCGTGCGCAGATAGCCGCCCTGCCCAACGCGCAGGACGTGCACACGGAGGCGCGCTACATCAGCGATGCGGAGGTGCCGCTCTTTTTCTCGGCTGCCGATGCCTGCGTGCTGCCCTACCGGTCGGCAACGCAAAGCGGCATAACCTCCATTGCCTACCACTTCAACCTGCCCATGATTGCTACCGACGTTGGCGGGCTAAAAGAAATTATTGCGGACAACGAAACGGGCATCATCGTTGCGCAGCCCAACGCCGGCGAGATAAGGGAGGGCGTAAAGCGCTTTTTTGGGCAGGGCAACGCCGAAAGGTACGCGGCCAACATTGGCGCGCTCAAGCACAACCTTTCGTGGACGTCCTTTGCGCAGGCCATTGTTGATTTTAGCCGGACGCTGTAGGCGGCAGCGCCACCCCCAGCTGCCGGCTTTCGGCCTCAGCAGGCATTGCGCATCAAATTTTTCACAAAAAATAAATCGCTATATTTTAAGTCGTTATAAAAAAATAAAGGAGACGTGGAGCATAAAAGCAGCTATTACGTTTGCTCATTATTCATTATAAGTGTATCTTTGCGCTCCTATTTTGGTCCCATAGCTCAGCTGGATAGAGCAACAGATTTCTAATCTGTCGGCCGCAGGTTCGAATCCTGCTGGGATCACATATCAACCACAAACATATCTAAAGTAACAGTAAGTTCTGCAAGGATAGCGCAAGCCTTTTTTATGCGCCAGCCTAAGCCTACCTTCTTACTCGCTACCCACCCACTTGAATGCTGTCGTTGTTTACGTGTAAAACAATGAAAAAGCAGCAGTTCATAAAAATCCAAACGTGCGGGGAGCACACGTTTGAGCCGACGTGCATAGTTTGCGCAATACCCCCGTACAGCAACCCTTTAGCGCAAAAAATCTACCTTTGCGCGCTCAACAAGCTGAGCGCAAACTATAAAACATCTTTCGCCTCTTTATTCCCCCTCACTAACAACTACGGAGAAGCGAAAATACTTGTTTACACTAGAGAAATTGGTGAAACAAGGTACGCCAGAATAAAAAATGCTACCGACCAGCTCGCCGGCAGTACCCTGACATGGTCTTCTAAGGAAAAAAAAGAGTTTAAAACTTACGCCCCATTCCCCACAATTGAGTATAAACAGTACTCCGGCGTTATCGAAATTTACATAAACCCACAGCTGCTGAATGCCTATAGAGACTTAGTTGAGAAAGGATATACCAAGTACCGGCTGAGCCACATTCTCGGCTTACAAAAGTTGTACTCTCGCCGCCTGTTTGAAATCTTAAGCGCCCATGCAAATTTAAACGATGGGATATACGTTGAGGACATTGAATACTTCAAGGATATTATGGGATGCAGCGGAGTATATGAAGATA
>JAISAC010000136.1 GCA_031266935.1 Prevotellaceae bacterium | reverse complement strand
TGTGTGTGTGTGTGTGTGTGTGTGTGTGTGTGTGTGTGTGTGTGTGTGTGTGTGTGTGTGTGTGTGTGTGTGTGTGTGTGTGTGTGTGAAAACAATTGACAATTGATAATTAACAATTGACAATTGGGCTGACGCCGAAGAAATTTTTGAATTTTGAATTCTTGAATTTTGGAGCGCACGGCTACGCTTTAGGAGCTGTTCGTAATTCGTAATTCCTAATTCGTAATTCCTAATTGTATGTACGGTTCGCGGCATAAAAAATTAAGCTATTTACAAAACACAATTTAAGGTTTTCTCAAAAACCTTATTTTTAAAGGCTACCTTAATAGCAAAGGCAAAAGTATATATTTCTTTTCTATGATGTTCTGGGAAAAAGGAGCGAAAAGTTAAATTATCAAAATCACACAATAAAATCGGCCACGAATTAGAAATTGTCACGAAATAATATGCTTAATTTTCATGTAGCATACTGATAGTAAAAATACAAGTATAATAGAGTTTATATTCAATAGGCGCTTGCGCCGTCCCGTAGAGCCTGCCGCCGAGGGGGACGAAATATTGGTAGAAATCAATGCGTTGTTCGGAAAAATCCCGTAGGGATGGCATGTCGGTAGAAATCAATTCGTCGCCCAACAAAAATCCCTACGGGATTTATCGACGTCACCCAACATGCGATTTGCTACCGACATGCCATCCCTACGGGATTTTATCGACATTAACCGACATGTCATTTTCTACCGACATGCCATCCCCCTCGGCTACGCTCGGGGCAGGCTCTACGGGACGGCGCAATAGTCAATTTATTTCGTAACAATTCCTTAGAGATGCGAAATAAACAAGATATAGCAGTTTGACGATGTGTGGCAAAGGGTGTAATTCAAATTGTCGCTTTTGCTCATTCCGTAGGAATGAATCGCTCGGTAGAAAAAGGCAACGTTCCGGTGGTTGTCGGCATCCCGTAGCGACGCATCCCGCTGGGATGCAAAGATGACATGGAACATTTATATATTATTTATTTTTTATTTTTTATCCCTTAGTTAGGGTGCGCCTTGCCGCAAATATCTTCTGCCAGCTCTCTAACGTTTACTCCGCCAAAGCTTCCGGAGCTCATCAGCAGAAAAGCTGCGTTTTCGCTATTCAGCAGCTTCAGCGCGGATACCAGCGCGCTGCTGTCCGTAAATACTTTTACGCCGCCGCCAAAGGCTTCGGCAACGTCGGCCGCAGCAATTTCGCTCAGCTGCTTATGCTTTACCGTCTCCGGGTTGAAGTAAACGTAGGCAACGTCGGCGCAGCGCATGGCGCCGCTGTAGTGCGAGAGGAAACTCTTGGAGAGGCTGCTAAAGGTGTGCAGCTCCATGCAGGCGTACAGCTTGCGCTGCGGGAGCTGCTTTTTCACCGCTTCGGTGGTGGCGCGCAGCTTGGAGGGCGAGTGCGCAAAATCGTAAAAAACGCTTGTGCTGCCGGCCGCGGCCATCAGCTGCAGGCGCCGCGCCGCCCCCTCAAACTCGCCGATGGCCGCGTAAAAAACGCTGCGCGCCACGCCTGCCTGCTCGCAGGCCAGCATGGCGGCATTCAGGTTGTGCAGGTTGTGCTCCCCAAAAATTTTGAGCGGAACGCTCCCGCTTGGCGTAACGAGCCGGCACACGCCATCCTCGGTGACGTAGGGGTGCGCCTCGTAGCCTGTTTTTTGGAGGCTGCCCTTGGCGTTGGCGGCAACAGCGGCGCAGGTGGCGTCGCTCCTGCAAAAAATGAGCGCACCGCCATCCTCTATCAGGTTGGCAAAAATGGCAAATTGCTCTACGTACACTTCCCACGTGGGGAAAACATTTACGTGGTCCCACGCAATGCCCGTAATAACGCCCACGTGCGGCCGGTACAGGTGAAACTTTGGCCGCGGGTCGATGGGAGAGGTGAGGTACTCGTCGCCTTCAAAAACGGCGATTTTGGTCGCCTCGCTAAGGCTCACCATTGTCTCAAATCCGTCGAGCTGCGCCCCAACCATATAGTCAAACGCCAAGCCTGCATGCCGCAGCACGTGCATAATCATGGCGGTGGTGGTAGTTTTGCCGTGGCTTCCGCCAACCACAATGCGCATTTTGTTCTTAGTTTGCTCGTACAGGTATTCGGGGTACGAGTAGATTTTCAGGCCCAGCGCCCTGGCGCGCAGCAGCTCCGGGTTGTCGGCGCGGGCGTGCATGCCGAGTATAATCTGGTCTATTTCCTCCGTGATGCTTTCGGGAAACCACCCTGCTTTTTCCGGCAGCAGCCCCTTGGCGGCAAGCCGGCTTCGGGCAGGGTCAACAATCTCGTCGTCCGAGCCGCTTACGATGTATCCTTTTTCGTGCAGCGCCAGCGCAAGGTTGTGCATGGCGCTTCCGCCAATAGCTATAAAGTGAACGCGCATGTTGTTTTTGCCTGTTTAAGGGATGAGAAATAAATAAAATATAACAGATATAAAAGTGTCGTCCCTGCGGGACTGCTCGTTGTAGAGACGTAGTGCACTGTGTCTCTACGCAGGTATGCTGCAATCCGTATGCTGAAGCCTACGGTTAATAGAGTGTCGTCCCTGCGGGACTTGACGGGAGTGACACCCGCTTGCCCGTATGCAGCAAAACCCCGCAGGGGTGACACTTTATTAACCGTATGCTTTAGCATACGGTCAGGCGAGCATCCGCGTGTCTCTGCAAACCCCGCAGGGGTGACACTTTATTAACTGTTATATCTTGTTTATTCATCATTACTAAGAATATGTTACGAATTAAAAATCAGGAATTAGAAATTAGAAACAGAGCAGCGCTATCGAAAACCCTGTATTCCTAATTCCTAATTCCCAATTCGTAATTCTTAATTTAGTTCGTCTTCACTATCACCTCCTTGTGCGCTGTAGTCTTTTTGGAGGCGTGCGTCCGCTTCACAACGTAGATGCCCGTTGCGGCAGGCTCCCTGACCTCCTGTCCGGCGATGGTGTAGTACTGCACGCGCACTACGGGGTCGCTGGGGTCTTCCTTGTAAACAGCGTTGGCATTCTCTTTTGTAGCGGTCAAGTCTACGAAGCACTCTCTGGTTACCTGCTCTACGGCCGTTACGGTGTAAACACCATCAGCGTTGGGAGTGCCCGTGCTAACCTCTACGCCGTCGGCTTTCAGCACCGGCGCGTAGCCTGCCGCAACCCTGAACGATACCACAAAGGCGCTGCCGTACGCCGCAGGAACGCTTCCGGCTGCCGCCGGCGTTACCAGCGTAATATTCGCGTCGGCAGTCAGCGTGAGGTCGAACATTACGGGCGAGGCGGTAATGCTTACCTCGGTGGCTCCGCTGATGATGCCGGTGACCGCGTAAACGCCCTCTACAGGATCGGCAAACTCGTAGCCTGCGCCGTTGACGGTAACCTGCGGATTTTCGTAGTGCTCATCTACCGTGAAGGTAATGGTGCACTCGCTGCCGTAGGGCACGGCGTAGGGGCTTTCGCCTGCCGGAGAGGTAACCGTAACGTGGCTTGCCGCTACCGTAACGTTAACCAGCTCCAGCGAAGCGCTAATGTTTACGCTGATAGCCTCCGTGACGTTGGGTACTGCTACCGCATAAACGCCGTCGGCAGGCGCTCCAAGCACGTAGCTTTCGTCGTTGACCGTAACCTGCGGGTTTTCGTAGTGCGCGCCAAGCGTAAACGTGAAGGTAAGCTCGTCGCCGTAGGCTACATCGCTCGGTACGCCGCTCACCGTAACAACGCTGCTGTTCGAGTTTACGGTAACGCCAATGCGCTTGAGCGAGGCGGTAATGCTAATGGCGGTATCGCTCGTAATGGCGCCGGTGGTTACGGTGTAAACTCCGCTTGCAGCATCAAGGGACGGCGTGTAGGGAGCGCTACCTATGGCCACCTGCGGGTTTTCGTATCCGGCGATCAGGGTAAACTTCAGCGTAAATGCGCTGCCGTGCTCTACCGTGTAGGGAGCGGCGGCAGGCTCCGTAACCTGCGCCACGTCGCCGGTATTCACCTGAATGCTATAGCTCGTGAGCGAAGCGGTAATGCTAATGGCAGTATCGCTCATAACGGTGCCGATGGTGGCGGTGTAGATTCCGCCTGCATCGGGACCCGTAATGGCGGCGCCGGTTGCCTGCGGGGCGTAGTAGCCTGTCGCCAGCCTGAACGTTACCAAAAAGGCGCTGCTTCCTGCAACTTCATACACGTTGGGTGTTGCCGTTGCCTGCCCGCTGCTCGAAAGGAGGGTGATGTAGCTATCATCTGCGGTAACGGTTACCTGCTGCGGCGCGGCGGCGGCAATATTAATCTCCGTCGGGCTGCTCACCGTTACCGTTACGGCGTACACGTCGCCGGTCGGCGCTCCCAGCGCATACGGAACGCCATTTACGGTTACGGCAGGAACTACTCCGTTCGCTACCGTAAACTTTACCGTGTAGGGCGTACCGCAGTTCAGGGTAGTATTTTGGCCCTCGGTAAGCGTTACGTTGGTAGTGTTAGCTATCGTAACGGCAAAGGTTTTGATGGTAGCCGAAATGTCAATCGCCGTATCCGTAGTAACCGCGCCAATCCTAACGGTGTAAGCGCCGTTGGCATCGGGGGCATCAAGCGCGTAGTCGCTGCCGCCAACGGTTACCGCAGGCGCCGCCTCGTAGCAGCTGTCCACCGTAAAGGTCAGCACGTAGGCCGAGTCGTACGGCACAGCGACTTTGGCCGCTTGCCCTGACGTGATGTTCACGCCGGCGCTCTTTGTCCACGTTACGTTGTGGGGTAACTTGCTTCCGCTGCCCAGCGAAATGTACTCTGCCGTCATGTTGGTGGATACAATTATCCCCTCAAAAGGTTTAACCTGAATATAACTGGTAGCGGTAGTGGATATCCTTTGGAAGTAGTGCCCCACGCTGTTGTAGCTATAGTAACCTCCTACCATCATGTTCGCAACCCAGAACACGTTGCTAGCGTAAGGGCTGGCAACGAAGCGGTAATCGGAGTTGGTTACGGGCATGACCGTTGATGGATACGGCAGCACAGGATTCTCTGTGGAGATAAACGTTACCTCGCCTGCTGCGGCAAACTTTATCAGATAGCCTTTGTCCTTCTCAATGGAAGTAGCAGGTTGCAGCTGCGCCCCGTCGTAGGTAAACAGCTCCGACGGCGTTACGCTTGAAGCTGCATCAAAGGGGAAGCCCACAGCGTAAAGCTTATCGGCCTCAAAGGTACGCACCACCTTCACAACTCCCTGTACGGTCAAGCCGCCTGCCACAACCCTCAGCTGCCCGGCTGAGGCATCGGTTACGTTAAATATGATATCGCTGTAAGATCCGTTTGTGTACTCAGCATGCTGCTTAACCTCGGTTGCGCCAATCACCAGCGGGAGGCGGTAGTTGACGGCATACGTGCGGGAAACGCCCTCGCCTTTCAGCGCAGCTATGGGGGCTACGGTGAAGGTAATGGAGTTCTTTTGCCCCACGGTAATGGTAGAATCTGCCGGCGTGTAGGTAATGGAAACGTCCACCAAGCTCGGATCTACTTCTCCCGACAGCTTGTAGGCTACGGCGGGCATCTTGGCACCTATTTCGCTGTCGGCTACTTTTATGAGATATGTGTATTGGCCTGCCTGATATATTGAGGTTCCGCCAAGCGTCAAGTCAGTAACGGCAGTGTTTACGCTGCCGAAGATGAGCTTGGGGCCGAGGTCGCCACCGGTATTCTCCCTCGATTTCAGGTTCATCTCCCCGCCTTGGCCGGAAGCCATATTTATGATGTTTTCGATGCGCAATGAGAGCGTTTTGTCGCTAACCCTTTCGGGAGCCTGAAGCCACGCTTTCAGGTATTCCGTCAGGTCAAGGTAAATTGCCTCATTGTCTGTGGCGCTTGCCGCCGGGTGAATATTGCTGAAAACAAAAGTGTCGAGCGTAGCGATAACAGCAGGCGAAGCGCTTTGCAAAAAGGGAGTGGCTTCGCTCCATTCGTCCGCTGTTTCCGTAACCCGCCACTGCGAATTGATAGCGTCGTTACCTTGCCAACCGCTGTTAGTCAACTTCAGCTGCACGGACGGGAACTGCGCCAGCGTACTCAGCGGGAGCTTGTTAAAGTCAAACTTCAGGTGGGTGTAAAAAGAGTTACCGTTGTTTGTACCTTTGTTGCCAATAAACAAAAGTGAAGCATGATTAAAGAGGTCTGTTTTTCCTACTCCTCTGCTGGTAACGTCCGCTACCACCGGCACCACGCCTTTGGGCAGCGACACTGCATCCTGCGCAAGCAGGGTAACATTCACGTTGCCGGCTACGGCGGGCAGGGTAAGCGTGTAAACATCCGCCGCTTGCGTCAGCACGTAGGCAACGCCTTTGGGCAGCGTGGCGGCAGGATACTTGTTGTCGGCAACCTTAAACTGAATGGCAACATTATTTCCATGCTCCACCTCATAGCCGCCTGCGGGGTACTCGGAGCCGGTCTCCGGCGTAATATCGGTGAGCGTTCCGTCGGTATTCAGGGTTACCTTCCACTTGGCGGGCGAGGCGGCAATGGTAAGGGTAGTATCGTTGTCCGCAGCGAACGAGTAAGTCCCTGCCGGCGTTGGCTGGCCGTTCACCGTGGGGTTTTCGTAGCCTGCCTGCACGGCAAAGGTGTAGGAGAACGCGCTACCCTCCGGTACGGTGTAGGTAGAGTCCGCTACGGCGGCAGGGGCGGTAATGGTTATTCCCGCGTCGGCCGTCAGCCTTACGGTTTTCTTTGCCACCAGCGTTACCGTAATGGCGGTGTCTCTCTTTACGCTCGACAGGGTAACAACGTATTCGTTGCCCTCGGTGGGAGGCACAAAGGCATCGCCGCTGCCCAGCGCCACCAGCGGGAAGTAGCCCATTGGTTCGTCGAGCGTAAGCTTCAGCACAAAAGCGCTGTCGTAATATACCTTGTATGGGCTATCACCTGCCGGAAGCGTTATATTCACTCCGCTGGGCAGAGGAGTTACCTTAACGTCAAATTGCTGCTTTTCGGTGGTAATGGTAATGGCGGCGCTATCTGTTATAGAGGCAATGCTTACGGTGTAAATGCCGTTTACCGGTGTTCCAAATGAGTAAGGCTCATCCTGACCCTCTCCGGTCTTAATGGTTACCGCCGAAAGCACGTACCCTGCGCCTACGCTGAACTTGAGGTCGAAAGCTTCGTCAACAAATCCCATTTCGTAGGGAGAGCCGCTCGCAGGTTCGGTAACGGTAACATGGCCTTCGCCGGCTACGGTTACGGTAGCCCACTTTGTGCCCTCCAATCCTGTACCTATGGCAGCGTAGTGGTCGGCAACAGCGGTAGATACCACCACAGCGTCGAACGGGCTGAGCGCACCGCCGGCAATAGCATCCTCAGCGCCTCCCCAGGTGGAAGTAGAGGGAGTGTAGCTGTAGTACTTCATAGCGCCGCTTATGCTCGCTTCGTTTTTCAGGCTGAGGGCAGGAACCAGTTTGTACTCGGCTGCGGCTTCGGGGTAAGCGGTTAGCAGCGTGGGGTTGGGTGCAGAGGTAAAGGTTACGTCTCCGGCATCGGCAAAGGATACAAGGTATCCCCTACCCGCCTCTATGCTCGCCGCGTCCGTAAACCTGTTGGTAGCGCCGTTGTAGAGTTGCAGGGTGACAAACGCCTTGTCGACACTGCTCACCGCAAAGGGAAAGCCGATAGCGTAAACCTTGCCTGCCTCAACCGTTTTTACCAGCTTAATTACGCCGTCGGTAACGTTGGTGTTGGCGGCAGTCCACTGCCCCGCGCCGGTGTTGTCGGCGCGGATAATTACGTCGCCCATAGTAGCGGCGTCGTAGACGTCGGCGCTGCTTGCATTGGCGGCAATGTCAATGGTAGCGGCGTACTCATACGCGCCGGCATCAATCTTCTCAAACTTGGGGCGACCCTTGCCGGTAATGTCGGTAGTAATACCAGCAACGGTTGCCCCCGCATCCTTGGCAATTGAGCCTGCCAAGATAGACCAGTCGGCGTTCAGGATGGCTGCGGCGCCGGCGCTATACCCAGCGGCGCCAGTGTAGGGCGAGGCAAATTGAAGCTCCGAGTTGTCAGTTGGCGTGGTGAGGACGGTGTTGCCCTCCAGCGTAACATTGCCTGCTACTCTAATAATGTCGGCCACAGAACCACCAGTATTTTCCGTAAGTGTCCTCGAAACTATGCAATTTTTTATGGAACTTCCGCTACCTGGCAACTCAACGAACATATCCGGATGAGGATTTGCATAAGTGTCGTTATTACCCCAAAATATACAGTTGGTAATGGTTGTTTGTTTTGTTTGGTTAAGGTAGATAGCGCCTCCCGGCCAGCCACCGGACGCTCTGTTATTTTTTGCAAAGGTGCAGTTGGTAATCTCGTTGATAATCCCATTAACAGCTATGCCTCCCCCATTGTTATTACTTGTATTGTTGGCAATCACGCTATTTTTCAAAATGAACTTTCCGGAGGAAACTCCGTCAGCTCTTGCGTAAATACCACCGCCGGGATTTGCGTTTGTTATTCCATTGTTAATTATTCTGCAATTCTGAATAACAATATCCGCACTAACTGATACTTTTTCGCCAATATCCGCCAAAATTCCTGCACCACCGACATTGCCACTACCGGCATATGTATTATTCTTGACAATGCAGTTGTCGAGAATACAGTTGGCATGCATCTGCACTCCGCCGCCGGTGGAGTTTTGAATGGTAAATCCGCTCCACGTGGTGGGAGTGGTCAACGCGGCGGCTGCCGCCAAAAGGCGAGTGGTACCGCCTGACCGGCTAATAACGGTCAGCGAGGCATCTCTGCTTCGCAGGTCTTTGTCGGTTTCGTTGCCAACAAAGCCTCCGTAAACGTTTACGCCGTTTTTCCACGGCAGCGCGGCGCTAACGCTGTAGGTGCCCTGCGCCACCCAAATCTCATCGCCGGATGAGGCTGCGGTAATAGCCGCGGCAATGTTTTCGTGAACATTCTGCTGTCCCGCCCAGGCGGCGCTGCCGGCGCCGGGCTTTACATGCTGCGTTGCTGCGCCTGCGCCTAACGCAAGCGCCATAGTCAACGCCAAACTCA
Source organism: Prevotellaceae bacterium (assembly GCA_031266935.1). Lineage (GTDB taxonomy): Bacteria > Bacteroidota > Bacteroidia > Bacteroidales > UBA932 > JAITMY01. The sequence continues at coordinate 7,503 of JAISAC010000136.1, read as the reverse complement.
AGGTAATTTTTTTCATTGTAATGGATTTTTAAAAGGTTAATCAGCGATTGAAAAGCCCTCCAACCGGGAGCTGCACACTTGCAGCTCCCAAATTGCTGGCTGTAGTTTTTAGTTTTTAGTTTTTAGTTTTTAGTTTTTAGTTTTTAGTTTTTAGTTTTTAGTTTTTAGTTTTTAGTTTTTAGTTTTTAGTTTTTAGTTTTTAGTTTTTTAACGCCGTCATTCCCGCGAAAGCGGGAACCTCCTCCTTCTCAGCACCCAAGTGCGGTAAGCCGCATAGGTGGAGATTCCTCGCTGCGCTCGGAATGACGAGCAAAAGTGCGTAAGCAATTCTTAGTTCTTAGTTCTTAGTTCTTAGTTCTTAGTTCTTAGTTCTTAGTTCTTAGTTCTTAGTTCTTAGTTCTTAGTTCTTAGTTCTTAGTTCTTAGTTCTTAGTTCTTAGTTTTTAGTTTTTAGTTTTTAGTTTTTAGTTTTTAACTAATCTCACCGTCCTCGTGTAGCTGCCGCGCTGCATCTTCACCATATATACTCCGGCAGGCAGGTGCGCAATGCTCACGCTTGCCTCCGTGTAAACCCCCACCGGCGCGCCGGAGACCGTATAGATGCTGGCCTTGTCGGTGTTCACAAAGGTGATTACGTCGTTTACGGGGTTGGGGTAGAAGTTCGGCGCATCGGCCGCCACCGCGCTGACGCCGGTTGGGTCTTCGCCGCCGTTGCCGTCGTCGGGCTTGGAGGTGATGTCGATGGTAGTTGCCACGGTGATGTTGTGCACCGTATCGCGGTACAGGCCGCTGGCGTCTTTGGTACCGGCGGCAACCTCCACGCCGTTCACCTTGAGCACGGGCAGGTAGCCCGTCGCCATCTGGAAGCTGAACGGGTAGCTGCTGCCGTAAGCTACCGTTTTCGTGCCCGCAGCCGTTCCCTCGCCCAGGGCTACCCTACCCTGCTCGCGGGTTAAGGTTACGTTAAGCTGCTGTATAGCGGCCTGTATGTCCACCGATACGGGAGCCGTAACGTTGCTTACCGCTATAACGTAAGCTCCGTCGGCATTGGGCGTGGGAGCGGCTTGCTCAACGCCGCCTACCTTCACTACGGGGTTGTAGCCCTCGTCGAGCGTAAACCGTATGGTGTCGTTGGCGCCCCACGTTACCGTATCGCTTGCGGGAGTTTGCAGCGCCACGTGAGCGCCTGCGGCAACGCTTACGGCAAACCTTTGCAGGGCAACGGTAATGGTAATGGCAATATCGGAGCTGATAGCGCCTGTGGTGATGGCGTAAACGCCCTGCGCGTTGGCAGGCGCCAGCGGGTAAGGCGTGCTGCCTATAGCTACCTTCGGAGCATCGTAGCCTGCGCTGTTCAGCTTAATGCCGAAGGCAAAGGCTATTCCATCCGCCACCTCGTACTTTCCGGTTTCTTTTTCGGGTGCGCTTGCCGATACAACATCAACCGCGCCGGGCTTGCTCACGGTTACCGTGTGCGACGGCCTTGCTGCTATGCTTACCGCCAAATCTTCGGTTACAGAGGCTATGCTCACCGTGTACGTGTCTGCTCCATGAGCAACGTACAGCGTAGGCACATCGTTTACGGTTACGGCAGGAACCTGCCCTGCAGGCGCCTTAAAGGTAAATGCAAGCTCTTTCCCGTAGTCAACCAGCGTATCTGCGCCGCTTAGCGTAATGGGGGTAGTAATGGCAAAGTCTGTAATAGTCGGCGCTACGCTTACCGTAACCTTTTGCCGCTCGTAGGTACCCGGCAGCAGCTTGAGCTCGCCAATGCTGGCTTTGACGGGAGCATCACCCGAGGCTTGTACCCGCAGGCCAATGCTCGCAATGGTGTCGGTTTCGCTGTAGTCGGTCAGCGAAATGTTCACCTCGTTCCACCCCTCGAGAGCTGCAACGCCCAGAGGGTAGGCTACAGGGGCAGCCGCTCCCTTCTTCTTCAGCAGCAGCGAGAGGTTGCTTGCCGTGCCCGCCGCTGCGCCATCCAGCTTGTAAACCAAATACACGCTGGGCGAAGGAGCATTGATGGCCGGGCCGTTAAAGGCAGGAGGCGTGGGGTCGGGTTCGGGCGTTGGCTCTACCACCGTGCCCTCCACCAAAATGTAAATATCTGCGGTGTAACCGGCAAGAATGTTACCGCACGGAATAGGACGCGGACCCCACGCATCGGAGTAGCGCACCCTCATGCAGGTGAGACCGGGCGCAGCGTCCGCAGGAACGGTAATGGAATTATTTATTGTTACCACTGCCGTAGTTCCTGCGCTCAAAGTTCCTTCCTCAGCTATCCGCTCTGCTGTGGCAGCAAATACCTTGTCGCGATTCCAGTCAACCCATATACGGTAGGTGCACCACTGTAGGTCATACTGTATATCAGTAGATTGTACTCCCTCATTGGCCTTAAACGTAAATGTCTGCCCTGGTTTTACCTTAATGGTATCTGCCGAAAAAACGGAGTAGCCCAAAGAGATTTCTTCGGTTGGCGCTATACCGGTAAGGTTGATGTTATGGTCGGCTCCGGTGGTACTCACCGTCTTGAACCAGCGTTTCGTCGGCGCCTCTTTAGTACCTTCCGTAACATAGGTAATCCCTTCGCAGTAGTCGCCGCCACCGCCGCAGCTCACCGCCGCGGCAGCCGGATCGCGGGTTACGGTTGTCCACGCTACGTCCGAAGCGGTTACAAGGTCTTGCGCCACTGCGCGTACACCCACCTCAAAGCTTTGCTCCGCATCACCCCATTTGAGGTCGGGCAGAAAGTGCGCCCACGAAGCGGTATGCGCTACCTTTTGAGGCTCTCCGCCGCTTCTTTTGACAAATATTTCAAAGTGATCAACGTTCACCTCATCGTTATATACCAAGCGAGCTGCGTTCTCGTCGCTCATGCTCCACACCATTTTCAGGTTTACCTTGGTGGCGCACTCGTTGTAAGATTCCGTGCTAAAGTTTTTCGGAGTAGCAGGCTTAGCGGAGTAGGCATCCTGCTTTTTTGTTGTCAGCAGGGTGCGGTACAGGGTAACGTCGGTGGGAGCGCTGCTTGCCGTGCCCTCAAGCAGGAGGGAAGAGCCGCCCATCCACGAGTCGTCGTGCGAAAAGCGGGCTTTTACGTTGGCGGCAGCCGCGCCGCTCTGGTCGGTTATCAGCCAGCGGTAGGTAGGCGTCATGTCCTGCGCCGACAGGTTGTACCACTGCCCAAGCGTTTTTACGCCGCGATCGTAGTAGTAAATGCCGTTGCCAAGGTTGAAGTTGGTGGCAAAGGGCAAGCTGCCCTGCACGGCAGAGCGCTCGGCAACGTGCTTGGCTAACCCGTGAAAATTTTGCAGGTAGGCATCGTTATCAACGCCACCGCCAACGCCGTAGGTGGCGTTACTCTTTGCATCCTTGGGGTTTTGGGTCTTGCCCGTGAAAAACCATTCCAATCGGTCTTGGTAACTTTTTTGTATCCCTCCCAAATCATCTCCCGAGCGGTGGTTGAAAAACCTGTTATTTTTGTGCTCTCCCCAAAGCCCAATGCTAACCCCCTTCTGAGCGTCTAATGCAGGGAAGTAGCTTGATCTAATGTCCACTAACCACATGCCGGCGTACACATCCAGCGCCCCGTTGGGAGCGCCTACGGTATTAGCGCGGCTAACGGTGCTGTTCAGCTCTGTAGTTCCCCAGCCGTAGTCCAGCATGAAAGCATCCGAAACAAACTCTTTTTTGTCAGCGTTGTAATACCATTTGTCATTACTGTTGCTTAGCGACGTGCGGCTACCACGTCCCTCTCCATCGCTGCTGGCTCCGTTGTACCAGCCTACGTGAAAAGAGCTATTGCTTCTCTCCTTGGCAAGGCTGTACAAACTTGAGTGAAGCCCCTGCATTTCGGCAGCGGCCCCTTTATAGATGGTTTCGGAGTTGTAGTTAATGCCGTCCATGCCGAAGTACTGCATGATGTCCATCATAGTCTTGGCGTAAATGTAGTTGCCCTGCGCATCTTTTTTAGTCATCAGCTCAACCTTGTAGGCATCGCCATCCTCAGCTTTTGTTTTACCCGCAGCGTATTCCCAATACCAGCCAAAAAACCATGAGCTGAGTACCGAAACGCCATGCTTGTGGGCAGCGTCGGAATACACTCCCGGCGCGCTGAAGAACGGGTTGCTCCAGTTGCCGTGCACCTTTACGTAGGGCCACATGCTGAAAACATCCTCGTCGAAGTTACCGCTGGGCAAGCCCGTTAGCAGGTCATCGGCGCCTATGGGCAGGTTGGCAAATACCGTCCGGCGGGGGTCAATGCTGGTATCGAGCTGAGTAGCCCTGTCTACAATTACCGTGCGCGGGCGCACGTGCGAGCGCTTAAACTCAAGATCCTTGAGCTTCGACAAGTCGGTAGGAACCCCGTCCTTAAACCACATAAGGAGGGAATCCATGTCTTGATTTTTCCAGTCAACGTACGATTGACGTTGAGCACACAACGGCTGCAACACAAACAGCGAGGCAACCAGCATAAAAAGTAATCGCTTCATAATTTCTGATGTTGTTAGTTTTTAGTTGTTAATTATTAATTGAATTGAACTTGTTGCTATCAGCACAGCGAAATTTTTCAAGTTTTAGTTTTAGTTTTTAACTTTTAGTTTTTAACTTTTAGTTTTTAACTTTTAGTTTTTAGCTATTCAAAGAGTAGCACATCCGCAATAGCCCAGTAGTACTTGCCGTCGCTTGCAGGGCTTGCTCCCTCTGCGGATAGCATCATTTGCAGCTCCGTTCCTTTTATGCCGTTGGGGAATGAAGCCTGCCCAAGGCTTACATCTGTATTTGGAGCGGTATTCCAAACCTCAAAGCTCTGCGTCAGGTCAATGACCCACTCGCTGTCATTCGGGTCGGAGGTAAAGGCGTGCTTGCCCAGCTTCACGCACGTGTTGGCGTTGTTATCCCAAAACTCCAGGTACATGGTACCGCTCTGGTAAATTTTCCGGCCGCGCTCATCCGTGTAGAAGCCGCGCGTTACGATAATCTTTTTAAAAGTATTGTCGCCGTCAAGGTTGGCCGCCCATACGCCCCAGGTAGCTTCTTTCTTGGGTATGGGGTCGCCGCCCATAACAAAGTCGGGACCCGTTGGGTTATAGTCGCCATCAACCCACTCTTTGCCGTACCTGCCTCTCAGGAAAGTTACGGTTGGGTAGCGGGGGCGGGTAAACGTCTGGTCTAACCTGTACACCCATGCGGTGGCCACGTCGCCGTCCCAAACGTTGCACGACACGTAGCGCGAGTCTTCCTTCGTATTGCCATCCGTAAGGATGTTGCAGAGGTTCCAGTCGCAGGAGTGTCCGGGAAACTCCCGCGCCGTAGTAACCCTTATGCTGTCCGCCCGCTGCGACCCGTCAGTAGCCGTTGCCTTTATAAAGGCGTAGTCCGACAACCCGCTATTCACGATTACCATACCGGTATTTTCGTCAACGGTAGCCACGCCGGTGTTGGATGAGGTGAAGCGCAAAGCCTTGTTAACGCCGCCGGTTACCGTAAAGTACGGCTTAACGTCTGTAGCCTCTCCTGTTTCGGAAATCAAAAAGTACTTGGTCTTTTTGCCTCCTATTTTTCCTTCTACCGATGTAACCCAATCGGGGCTTGGAGCGACCTTTACGTAAAACGGCTGCACCTTGAGGGTATCGGCGCCGCTCATCACCAGCACCTCTATGGCGCCCACGCCGTCCAGCACGGCATCCAGCACGCCATCCTCGGAAAAGGTGAAGTAGCGGGTAGCTTTCGGCGCAAACTTTACGCTGTACTCCGGCTTGCTGGGGGTAATCTGTACGTTGGACGCCCCCAGCAGAAACTCTCCTCCGGCTACCACGCGGAAGGTATCGGTTACGTAGTACACGTGGTTGATAATGCTCACCAGCATCCCCACCACGTTAACGGGAATGACCTTCGAGGCAAGCGTCTTGCCCGTCTTGTCGCCACCACTTGCCAGCACCCTGATGGTTATCTCGCCCACGTCGCCCGCATCGTTGCCCTCTTTAAGGCCTGTAAGCAGGCCCTCGGAGGTAAACGTAAAGTACTCGTTGCTCTCCGGCACCAGCTCCAGCGTGTACTCTTGCGGCGGGTTAATGCTCACCTGCACGCTGCCCGCGTCAATGGTAAGAGGCGAACCCAGGATCACGCTAAGCTTACCGTTAGCGTACTGGGAGTGCGTCACGGTAACCTCTACGGAAGTACCGGTATTTTTTTCGTCATTCGGCTCCTTATCGTCGTTGCCGCATGAGGCAAAGCCAGCTGCAAAGGATAAAGCAATGGCTGGTATTAAAAATGTTTTCATATTAGTCATCATTTAAAAATAAATTATTTAATAAAATCCAAACATAGACACGATCTCATAAATCACTCACCCCCAACCTCTTTACAAAGTAGAAGGGGAGTAGCGCCGCCGCAGCTATCATCGTGTACCGACTCCCCTCTCCTGTAGAGGGGCTGGGTTTGAGGTCTCAACAATTAGCGGCATCTTTCTATCCTAACTTCTTCTTATTATTAACTATCATCAATATGGAGTACATAAATTCAATAAAAAATTACATCCCCGATGTAAAAGTAAATATTTTGTATACAGCATTTTATCATATAAACACCCTATGCTATTCAATCAACAAAATAAATAACAAAACTAAGTTCTATCAAAATCGCGAGCAAAAATAGTAAATTTTTTTACATATAATATTCGTCACTACTGTTAAATCCCAAATTTTTAACAATAAACCTCCAATACAGTATTGATTTACAGCCTATTACAAAACATCGTAAGCTATAGATAATTTAATGAAGTTGATTCAAATATTCATTTCCATTATTCAATTATTTAATTAAATATTTTATTGGAGAAAGGTAGCCTATACCTGCCACCACGCTCCCCACCGTCCCCAATGCCATGTCCCCAATGCCATGTCCCCAATGTCCCCAATGCCATGTCCCCAACGTCCCTAATGTCCCTAACGTCCCTAACGTCCCCAATGTCCCTAACGTCCCCATTGCTTCCGTTCTCCAGCCCAGCCCAGCCCATTTTGCAGCGCCGCCGCCGCCTGTCGCCACCTGTCGTTGCCTGTTGCCGTCGCTCCCTGCTGCTGCTGCTGCTGCTGCTGCTGCTGCTGCTGCAAGCCAACGATGTGCCATGCCAAAAAATGATATTACGCCGGCAAAAAGGGTGGAGGTGTAAAGTTGATTTTGCAGCCGCTTCGCCTGCAACGATAGCGATGTCAAGCCGTGCGCTGCCGCCGCCGTAAGCAAAGCTGGGTGGTAAGCCGGAAAGCGCGGCGCGGCGTTCCCGGAAAATAAAAAAAGCCGCACATGCAAAGAACATGTATCGGCTATATGTAGTTTTTGAAAAATAAGTACTATAATCGTCGCGCATGTACGCGCACCCGATTTTATGGTGTGTGTGTGTGTGTGTGTGTGTGTGTGTGTGTGTGTGTGTGTGTGTGTGTGTGTGTGTGTGTGTGTGTGTGTGTGTGTGTGTGTGTGTGTGTGTGTGTGTGTGTGTGTGTGTGTG
>JAISAC010000119.1 GCA_031266935.1 Prevotellaceae bacterium | reverse complement strand
TGACACTTTATTAACCGTATGCTTCAGCATACGGGGACAAGCAGGAGGCTCCCGCTAAGTCCCGCAGGGACGACACTTTTATATCCGTTATATGTTATTTATTTCTTATCCCTTATTATATCAATAGAACATGGACACCACTTTTTTTTGAGGTGCTATGAAAATTTCATTTTGAGTCTTTCCCTCCTCTCTCCCATCGTCATTCTTGCGAAAGTTTGAAACCTCATTTTCACCTAATTTATCTAACAAAACAACCTCAGTAGCAATGAATTAATGTGTATATCAACAACCTCATTACCTCCTTAAAACGATGAAATAGACACGAAAAAAAATGAGGTAATGAGGTTTGGATACATTATGTAACTATGTGCTACTGAGGTTGTTTTGTTAAAAAAAATTAGGTGAAAATGAGGTTTCCAGCTGCCCCACATTCTATCTACATTCTAACTACCGAACTGTAAGCTACTTTCATAGCACCTCAAAAAAAGATTTAGCCATTTTTTCTGAAATCTTTTGCGCAGTAACGCCCCGCAGCTCAGCCTCGATGACCTGCGCCTTGTTGGGGTCAACGTTCACCAGCGTGATGTGGATTTTCCCCGTAGCGGCAGTACTGGTCGGCCAAATTTATTTTTACAGTGCGGAATTGAAAAATTTGTTGTTCGTCATGTCTCTTATGGAGAACAATGTTGGTAGCAAATCGTATGTTGGTTGACGTCGGCAAATCCCGTAGGGATGGCATGTTGGTAGCAAATCGCGTGTTGGTTGATGTCGATAAATCCCGTAGGGATGGCATGTTGGTAGAAGATGGCATATTGGACGACGAATTGATTCCTACCGACATGTCATCCCTACGGGATTTTTGTCGGACGACGAATTATTTTTCTACCAACATGTCATCCCTACGGGATTTTTCCAAACAACGCATTGATTTCTACCAATATCTTGTGCCTAACGGCACAAAAATAGAGCGAAAATATTTTTATGTGAATATCACATTTTTGACACCCCACCCTTTTGGCACAATACCCAATTATTGAATATAAACTCTATGCTCTTATTTTAGTTTTTAACTTTTAGCTTTTAGCTCTCCCTCTCACCACCATACCGGCTTTCCATTCTCATAAGTAAAAATCCGTTCCTCTTTACCTCTCGAATGATTATGTAACCAAAAAAGCGCACCCCCCGTCGGGCAGCTATCATACGACAAAACATTTTTTGCTGCCGTTTGCTTTCCTATAGAATTCCACCGGTTTTCGTCCCAATAAAACAGCTCGTATTCATCTCCGATACGGATACCGTTATCATCATTGCGGAACAAATACTCAATCGTTTTTATCCGCTGCGGCGTTCCAAAATCCAACCCCGCCCAGCTGTCGTCAGGTTCTTTGGCCTCATAAAAGGTAAGCGGATCCTTGTCAAAAACAGCGGTTTTCATATCTTTAGGTTCATTATAGTAAGAGCCGTCCGTGCCAATTATTTCTCCTTTCAGCAAGCTGTCTGCTTCGGAAACAAATTGCAGCTCCGCCATATTACAATGACCTTGCTTGGCAGAAAGGTAGCGCACATATCGGTATTTGCGGTTATCCGGTACCGATACTTGATGCCATTGCATATCCAGCGTATCGGTAATGGTATAAAAGGTAGCTGCATTCCGGAATTGCGGATGGTTGGCGCCCTGAAATTTTCCTCCTACCGGCCTGTAAGTAAACCATTTCCACCAAGGCTGAACAGGATATTTGCGGTGCAGGGTTAAGGTTTGCCGGATTTGATTATCCGGCTTCAGGACACGACAGATTCCATTCTCGTCAATTAATACCGGATAGGAGGCTGGAATGATCGTTTCAGCCTGATAGTACAGGGGCAGATAAACAATATTTTCGTCAATATATTGAAAAGCAGCTTGTTTTTTAGCTATTTCCGACCATGCAATGGGTACCCATTCCCGGTTATTGAACGTAGCCAGATACATGATCATACCCTGTTGTGAACGAGCATCAACTGCTACTTTAATTTCGCGAGATGGTAAATAATCTTGAGATACATCCTTTATAAAAATAGTGCGAAATGCAGGAGGAATATCTTTCTGTTTTTTCAACAGAAAAGGCAAGCTGTTAAATTGCACATTGAAAAATTTCCTGTAAACTTTTCCCTTTTTTAGCTCAATGTCCGGTTTTTCCCCCGGACGCTCTTCATATAGGGAAAATGCTATGGGCTTTCCAAAAGCATCCTGCACAAAATTCCATGAGTGCCCGGTTGCCGTTCGATTAGGATATTGTAGTATAAAATCGGTTCCTCCGGGAATACCCAATGCCCGCATGATGTAAGTAGAAAGTTCTGTACGATTGCTGCAATTACCAATCCTGTTTTTTAAAAGATTATTAGCTCCTATGTAAGGAAGCGGAATATTTTCGAAAAATACCCAATTGGTTTTGACTATTGAATCGTAAAGCAAATCAACTGCTCGTACCGGATCTGTTATGCTATCCTGTAGCAAAGAATCCAAAACAGGCTGGTAGGCATTGTAATATGTTTCCCGCCAACTCTCCAATGGTTCATGAGCTATCCGGTAGGGCAGGATTTGTTCGCAGAAAGTTTGAAAAGCAATACGATTTCCCCAAGGAGCCTCTCGCCATACCTTAAACGCCTGCTCAATTGCATTGATCAAATATAGAGAACTTATCGTTTGGGAATCATAAATTCTTTCATATTCTTGAGCATTTAGCTTACCGTATTTTTCTTCCAAAATCTCCATTGCTTTTTCTCCCGGACAGCGATTATCTACAGCTATTTGGTACAATTCATTTCTATACAAGTCTAACTTTTCGCTTTGCAGGGTATAGCAATAAGGCATATTTTCAATCAAAAAAACGGCTGCTCGATATTTTAGGCTATCTTTAGGATCTTTTTTGTAATAATTTAATGTTTTTTCCAATTCCGGACGATTATCTCCTGCGAAGCGTAGGGCTTTTTCCAACAAGTAGCTACTATGCTGCTTGCATGAAGTTAATGCCGCAATGATGCATAAAGCTACATGAATAATCAACAGATATGTGTTTTTTGCTCGCATTTTACCATTTCTAAAGTAATACAAATGTAATTAAATTTGAAGCAAAAGTAGCTATTTTGTCTTTAAAAAGCAAAAAATTATATGGTTGATAATGCTTTTATTTTCACATGCTTAAAAGTTATATCAATACAGCATGGACAGTATCTAAAAAATCCGTACATTTGCGAAATTAATACAACTAAAATGTACAGCTATGGCAGCGCTGGATAAGCAAACGAGCGATAAGGTCAGCTTTATCAGCTTCATTGTGCCCGAATTTGCATACGGCTTCAAGATAAGCATGCCGGAGGCTTATCGCTACCTGGAGCAGTATGGCGGGTTCGATTTTTTGGACAAACACTGGTGGGCATTGCATACCGACAACAAGTATTGGGCGCTGCTTGATATTTTTGATGTATGCCGCCAGAACGGAGGATACTTGAAATGAAAGTATATCATGGCAGCTATACCGTTATTTTGAAGGCCATACGCGAAAAATTATTGCCTGCTCCAATAAAAATCCGTACATTTACGCACTTTAATACTACTAAAATGTACGGCTATGGCAGCGCTGGATAAGCAAACGAGCGATAAAGTCAGCTTTATCAGCTTCATTGTGCCCGAATTTGCATACGCATACAAAATGAATATGCAGGAGGCTTACTTTTACCTGAAAAAATACGGCGGGCTGGATTTCCTCTTGAAGCATTGGTGGGCTTTGCATACCGACAATCCATTTTGGGTTGTTCGTGATTTGTACGATGTGTGCTATAAAAACGGAGGAGAAAGATAATGCAGGTTTACCACGGCAGCTACACCGAAATTGCGGAAATAGACTTGTCGAAAGGACAGGTAAACAAGGATTTCGGGAGAGGTTTTTACGTTACAAAATTCCGTAATCATGCCGAAACATGGGCTGAAATTATCGGAAGTAAACATGATACGAAAGGCACCGTAACCGAATTCAAATTCTACGAAAGAGCATTTGCGGACGATGTGTATAAAACTCTTCGATTTAACGGCTATACTGAGCAATGGCTTGATTTTATCGTTCTCAATCGGGATAAATCTACAACGGAGCAACAGCATGATTATGATATTGTAGAAGGTCCGGTTGCGGACGACAAGGTTCAAAACAGGATAGACCAATATTTGAACGGAGAAATATCGAAAGACATATTCCTCAACATGCTGAAATATCATCAAGAAACACATCAGATTTGCTTCTGTACCCGAAAATCATTGCAGATGATAGAGCCTATGCAAAAAACGCCGACAGTTAAATGCGTAATGATTTCCGAATCGGTAATAGAGGCCTCAATAGTTGATTCTCAACTTGATGAAGATACAGATGCCGCCGCCGACAAGCTCTACACCTCCAAAACCTTTGCCACCCTATCCGACAAATCTACCGGCCTCTACCTCAAACCTTGGCAGGAAGTCTACGAAATGCTGAAAAAAGAGCTGTGATGGCGAATTTTCTCAGTTCAGCAGCTTGCCGGAAACAAAGCGCTCGAAAAATTCATTCCGGTAGGTATTTCCGATAGGAATTTCGTGCCGGCCAATCTGTATGTCGTTATTGTTTAGCGAGGAGATGTGCTGGGTGTTCACAATGTAGGACTTGTTTACCCTGAAAAAGATGCCGGACGGCAGCTGGCTGTTAATGGCTTTCAAGCTTATTAGAGCAACGATTTTTTGCTCCGGAGTGTGTATGATTACGTAATCCTTCAAGCCCTCGATAAACAAAATATCGGTGAAGTATATCCTGATGATTTTCCTGTCCGCTTTGATGAATATGTAGCCATCTTCAACCGTTTCGAGCTTGTTTTTCACCTCTGCGGACAGTAGCTCAGCGTAACTCTTTGCTTTGGCTACAGCGCGCTGAAAGCGGGGCAGGGAAACCGGCTTCACCAAGTAATCAACGGCGTCAACTTCGTAGCTGTCCAGCGCATATTCGGCGTAGGCTGTTGTGAAAATGACGAGCGTTTTGTTCCCGATTGTTTTTGCAAGCTCAATTCCGTTCGTCCCCGGCATCTGAATATCCAGAAAAACCAAATCGACCTCGTTTCCGTCGAGGAACAGCGACGCAGATTCGGCGTTGCCGAACTCGCCCAGCAGGACCAGCCCCTGCGTTTTATCCGTCAGCATTTTGATACCCTTACGCGCCAAAGGCTCATCATCAACAATTATACACTTCATAGCTTTATGTTTAAGCTGACTTTATAGATATCGTCCGTTTCGCTTATCTGCAAGGTCGCCCTGCCTTCGTAGAGCAAATCGAGCCGGCGCCTGATGTTGGCAAGCCCCAGGCCTCCGCCGGCGCTTTTCTTTGCGGAATCGGCCGGCTTTGAGTTGACGCATGCAAAATCCAAATCCCTCTCGCCGACAACAAAATCGAGCGTGACGAACGTTACCTGCCGGCAGTCGGCGCTGTGCTTCACCGCGTTTTCGACAAACGGGATGAACAGCAGCGGCGGGATGAGGATATTGCTGTTCCCGTTCACGGTGATGGCGTATTCAAAGTCGTCCCGCCTTACCTTCTCCAAATCCAGAAAATCTTTCAGGAAGCGGATGTCGGAGGAGAGGAGTACGCTTTCCCGCGCGCTTTCGTACAGCTGGTAGCGCAGCAGGGCGCTCAGCGTCATCACAACGTCGGAGGCTTTCTCCGGCTCGGTGCTTATCAGGACGTTGGTGTTGTTGAGGGTATTGAACAGAAAGTGCGGCGTGATTTGATTTTTCAGCAGCTCCAGCTCGGATTGCATGGTATTCTTTTCCAGCTCGAATATCCTCAACCTGTCCTTAATCCAGCGCTGAAACAGCTTGATAGCCGTTGACGCGGCGATAAGCATGCCGAAAAGAAAGGCAAACGACAAAACTCCCTGTAAAATATTTCGCAGGCTCAGCTCTTCATTCTGTATTTCGGGATGAAACGCCTCTACCTTCATCAGTATGAAAATGGTGAATACAAAGGAACCCGCCATTATAAGCAGCACCGACAGAAAGTATTGTCCGTACTTGTTTTTGAAAAGCAGCCTGGGCGCCAGAACGTACAGGTTGAAGTAAATGACGCCGACACAAAACAGTATCATCCCCGTGATGAACGCGATTTCGACCGCCTCCGTGTCGCGCGGAAAGGGAACGTTGCTAAGCAGCAGCAACCCGAAAAACAGCACCAGCAGCAAATGCCGGTAAACCCGCTTACTTGGGTTTACAATAAAATCTATCAGGAGATTGTTTTCTATTACGCTGCTGCCGCTATTCATTTTTCTACTATTTTGTGACATCGCAAAGGTACGGTATTTTGCGCATAATTTTTGAAAAATAGACGAAAGTATCCGGTTACTCGACGAACCGGAATATTTGCTCGACATTGCCTACAGCAAATTTTTCCCCCCTTGCGCTTCCAATATACAAGCAAATACGCTATCTTTGTGCACGTTTCAAAATTCAAAAATTCAAAAATTCAAAAATTCCCATGTCTTCACTCCGCGCCACCTTTCCCGTTCTTCATCTGCACTGCGCTGCCTGCGTCAAGGCAGTGGAGGATGCCATCCGTAGCCTGCAGGGCGTTGTCGGCGTGGCGGTAAATCTTGCCGCGTCGAGCGCGACTATCGAATACCTGCCCGAAAAAATATCGCTGCACCGTATTCGCAAGGCGGTGCAGGCAAAAGGCTACGACCTGCTGATTGAAGAAACCGGCAGCCTCGAAGCGGCCGAAAGAATGAAGGACGACGAGCGCCGCAAGCTCAAAGACCGCACCATAGCAGCTACTGCGCTATCGCTGCCGACGGTTATCATCAGCATGTTTTTTATGGATATTCCCTTTGCCGGCGAGTGGATGTGGGCGTTTGCAACGCCGGTGGTTTTTGGGTTAGGCAAAGATTTTTTTATCCGCGCGGGGAGGCAGCTGCGGCGCGGCGCGGCAAGCATGGATACGCTGGTGGCTTTGAGCGTCGGCGTAGCCTACCTGTTTAGCGTTTTCAGCCTGCTGTTTCCCGATTTTTGGCTCGCCAGGGGTATCCGGCCGCACGTTTACTTTGAAACGGCAAGCGTCATTATTGCTTTCATCCTGCTGGGGCGCTGGCTGGAAGAAAGAGCGAAGGGCAGCACCTCGTCGTCCATAAAGAAGCTGATGGGCTTGCGACCCAAAACGGTTACGCTGGCGCTGGCCGACGGGCAGCTGGTGCAGGTGGGTGTGGAGCAGGTGGCGGCGGGCGATGTGGTGCTGGTAAAACCCGGCGAAAAAATAGCGGTGGACGGCGCGGTGACGGAAGGCAGCTCTTACGTGGACGAAAGCATGATAAGCGGAGAGCCGGTACCTGTGCTGAAGCAGAAGCACGAGAAGGTATATGCCGGAACGATTAACCAAAAGGGCAGCTTCCGGTTCATGGCCGAAAAGGTGGGCGCGGAAACGCTGCTGGCCCACATTATCCGCATGGTGCAGGACGCGCAGGGGAGCAAAGCGCCGGTGCAAAAGCTGGTGGATAAGGTTGCCGGCGTTTTTGTGCCGGCTGTCGTTGGCATTGCCCTTGTTGCCCTTGCGGCGTGGCTGCTGGTTGGCGGCGTCGGCGAGCTGCCGCATGGCCTGCTGGCGTTTGTTACCGTCCTGATTATAGCCTGCCCCTGCGCGCTGGGATTGGCAACCCCCACGGCCATCATGGTTGGCATTGGCAGGGCGGCGGAGCAGGGTATCCTGATAAAAGACGCCGAAAGCCTCGAAACGGCAAGGAAAATCAGCGCTGTTGTGCTCGACAAGACGGGCGTTATCACCGAGGGCAAGCCGACAGTAGCGGCAGCGTGGTGGGCAACCGGCGACAGCGATAGCAACAGCCGTCAGGCTTCTATCCTGCGCAGCCTTGAGGTGCAGTCGGAGCATCCGCTGGCGGAAGCCGTTGCGCAGTACTTTGCGGATAAGCCCCTGTGCGCGGTTGCTGCCTTCGAAAATTTTGCCGGCAAAGGCGTAAAGGGAACGGTGGACGGACAAGCCTACTTTGCCGGCAGCGCCCGGCTGCTTGCCGACAACCGCATTGCCGTGGACGAGCGCCTCGCCGACATGGCAAAAACGGTTGCGGCGCAAGCCAAAACTGCCGTTTGGTTTGCCGACGAAAAGCGCGCCCTTGCCCTGATAGCCATTGACGACAAGATAAAGGAAACTTCACGCGCTGCCATCCGGCAGCTGCGCGATGCAGGCATGGCAGTTTACCTGCTCACGGGCGACAGCGCCGCCACGGCAAAAGAGGTAGCGGCTGCTACCGACATTCACGATTTTTGCGCCGAGGCGCTGCCGCAGCAAAAGGCTGATTTCATCCGCCGGCTGCAGGGCGAGGGTAAGGTAGTGGCAATGGTGGGCGACGGCGTGAACGACAGCGCAGCCCTTGCCCAAGCCGACGTTAGCATTGCCATGGGAAAGGGCAGCGACGTTGCCATTGACGTTGCCGGAATGACCATCGTATCGTCCGACCTGTCCAAAATTCCGGCAGCAGTGCAGCTGTCGAAGCAAACGGTTAGCGTAATTCGTCAGAACCTGTTTTGGGCGTTTGCCTACAACCTCATCGCAGTACCGGTTGCCGCGGGCGCCCTTTACGCCTTCAACGGATTTTTGCTCAACCCCATGCTTGCCGGAGGAGCCATGGCGCTGAGCAGCCTCAGCGTGGTGTGCAACAGCTTGCGGCTGCGGTGGAAAGCGCTGTAAGCGAGCCGCCAAAACAGCCTCAGCAGCGGGGCTTTTACTTTTCGTCGCAAAGGGTTTTTTCGCTAAATTCTCCCAAGGCGCAGTATTTGGCGTACAGCTTCATGTACGCCTCGTGGCGCTTGCCGTCGGGCGTGTAGCTCGAGGCGAATCCTTGCGCCATGGCCTGCTGGGCGTCTTCGATCTTGGCGTAAATGCCGGCAGCCACCGCTGCAAACATGGCGGCGCCAAGGGCGCAGGCCTGCTCTGTTTTGCAAACCTTGATGGGCATGTTCAGCACATCGGCAAGTGTTTGCATCACGAACGGCGATTTGAGCGAAATGCCGCCAATGCCCGTAACGCTGTCAATTCTTATGCCCGCGCTGACAAAGCGATCTACAATAGCCTTTGAGCCAAAAGCGGTAGCCTCCACCAGCGCGCGGAAAATGAGCGGCGCTGTGCTGCCTAAGTTCAGCCGCGTAATGCTGCCCGTGAGCTGCTGGTTGGCGTAGGGGGTGCGGCGGCCGTTCAGCCAGTCGGTAGCAACAATAACGCTTTCCTCAACCGGAATTTTTTCGGCCTCCCTTGTCAGCACGGGAATAATTTCGTCAGCGACCTCCTCTACCAGCTTCCGGCGCGTTTCCTCGTCCACCAGCTTGGTTTTTGCCAGAATATTTTCAACGGGAAACGCCAGCACCCTCCTGAACCACGCATATACATCGCCAAAGGAAGACTGGCCAGCCTCGAGGCCAACCATACCCGGAATGACCGAGCCGTTCACCTGTCCGCATATTCCGCCGATAGGCTCGCTGCGCATCTCTCCGGGCTTTACAACCATAATATCGCAGGTGGATGTGCCGATGACGCGCACAAATGTGTAAGGCTCAATTGCCGCCCCCACGGCGCCCATGTGGCAGTCAAACGCTCCCACGCCAACGGCAACGTTTTCGGGCAAGCCCAGCCTGTCTGCCCATTCCTTGGTTATTGTGCCTGCTTTATGGTTGCTGGGGTAGGTTTTGGTGTAAAGCCTTTCCCGGTACTTGGCCAGCAGCGGGTCTATGGAGAGGAGGAATTGTTCCGAAGGCAAACCCTCCCACAGCTCGCTCCACATGGCCTTGTGCCCGGCGGCGCAGCGGCTACGCGCCATTGCCTCCGGCTGCGTGCTGCCCGTGAGCAGCGCCGGAAGCCAGTCGCAGTGCTCTACCCACGAGCAGGCGGCGCGGCGCACCTCGGCGTCTTCGCGCAGTATGTGCAGCGCCTTTGCCCACACCCACTCCGAGGAGTAAACGCCTCCTTCGTATAGGGTGTAATCTACCTCCCAACTCTTTGCCGCCGAAGTTATTTCCAAAGCTTCGGCAACGGCCGTGTGGTCTTTCCACAGCACAAACATGGCGTTGGGATTTTCGGCAAATTCGGGAAGCAGCGCCAGCGGTGTTCCGTTTTCGTCGGTCAGCGCAGGCGTGCTGCCGGTGGTGTCGAACGAAATTCCGGCCACGTTCTCGGCCACCTCCGGTGCACACTTCCTCAGCGACTCTTTAATGGTTTGCTCCATAGCCTCCACGTAGTCCAGCGGGTGCTGGCGGTAGCGGTTGCTCTTGGGGTCGCAGTATTTTCCCTCCTTCCAGCGCGAGTAGTAGTGCACAGCCGTAGCCATTTCTTTTCCCGTAAGGGCGTCCACCACGATAGCGCGGCACGAGTCCGTGCCGTAATCCAAGCCGATAACGTATTTCATAACAGGTAAATAGGTAAAAAGTAAACGATAGTATGATTTTACAAATCCAAAGAAATTTCAGCTAATGGGAATAATATACGCCGAAGCCCGTTTTACTGCAGCGCTTTGTTCAGCATGTAGTAAACCTCGTTGAAGCGCAGCTCCTTTTTAAATTCGGAGATGGTAGTGCTGCCGTCAATGGTAACCATTTCGATGTCGGCAATTTCGGCGTAATCCTCCATGTACTCGCGGGTGAGCGGGAAGCTGAACGCGGTGTGGTGCGTTCCGCCGGCGTAAATCCACGCGGTGGCGCCTGTTTCAAGGTCAGGCTGCGGAATCCACAGGGCGCTTGCCACCGGCAGCTTTGGCAGCGCCGCCTCGGGCTTGATAACGTCCACCAAGTTTACAATCATCCGAAAACGGTTGCCCATATCCACCACCGTAGCGGCAACGCCTGCTCCTTCGTGCGCGGTGAACACTAATCGTGCAGGGTCGGCCTTGCCGCCAATGCCCAGCGGATGCACCTCCATGCGCGGCTTTGCGCCCGCAATGCTGGGGCAAATTTCGAGCATGTGCGCCTGCAGGATGGCGCCTTTCCCCTTGAAGTGGTAGGTGTAATCTTCCAAAAACGACGTGCCGCCTTCCAGCCCGTGCGCCATGACCTTGAGGGTGCGCACCAGCGCAGCGGTTTTCCAGTCACCCTCGGCGCCAAATCCGTATCCGTCGGCCATCAGGCGCTGCGCCGCCAGCCCCGGCAGCTGGTTGATTTCGTGCAGCGCATCGAAGTTGGTGGTGAACGCCTTTGCTCCTTTCTCTTCGAGGAACTTGCGCAGCGCCGCCTCTATGCGCGCCGCCTCGCGCACCTGCACGTGGTCTTTTCCGCCTTTTTTTGCGCTATCGGCAAAATCATACTCCTTTTCGTAGATCGCAACCAGCTCGTCCACCTGCTTTTCGCTCACCAGCTTCACCTCGGCGGCAAGGTCGCCAATGGGGAAGTAGTCCACGTGGTAGCCTAAGCGAATTTCGGCGTCCACCTTATCGCCGTCGGTTACGGCAACGTTGTTCATGTTGTCGCCAAAGCGAATAATGCGCATATCCTGCGCGTCGGCCCACGCTGCCGCCACGCGCATCCACACGGCAATACGCTCGTGCACCGACGGGTCTTGCCAGTGGCCGGCTACCACCTTACGGTTTTTGCGCATGCGCGAAACGATATGGCCAAACTCGCGGTCGCCGTGGGCGCTTTGGTTGAGGTTCATGAAATCCATGTCGATTTCGCTCCACGGTATTTCTTTGTTGAACTGCGTATGCAGGTGCAGCAGCGGCTTCCTGTAATCCTTAAGGCCGTGTATCCACATCTTGGCGGGCGAGAAGGTATGCATCCACGTGATGACACCCGCGCAGCCGGCGGCGGCGTTGGCGGCGCTCAGCGTGGCCGTAACTTCGGCCGACGAGTTTACCGTCCCCTTGTACACCACTTTTATGGGCAGGTTGCCCGACTTGTTAAGGCCCGCCACCATCTCGTTGGAGTGGGCGTCCACGTGCTTCACGGCGTCGCCGCCGTAGAGCAGCTGCGCTCCGGTTACAAACCAGATTTCAAAATTTTCAAAGTTAAAGTTTTGCATAGTAAAAAAGGATTTTATAGTTTAACAAATTAATAAGAACTCGCAAATCTTTGCCGTCTCTACGGGACAGCGTAAACGCTGCTACAAATTCCGAAAATCGCAGTGCTTTATTTTGGTAATAATGCGCTGTCCGCTTCGCGCCAGCAGGTCAACGGCAGGCTTCAGCACCAGGCCCTCGGCATCGTAGTCTTTATTTTCGGCAACGGTCGATTTGAAGCCCTCTTTTACGAGGTTTACGGCCTCCTGCAGCGTTCCGTAGCCGATGACCGGCACAATGGGAATGTCCAGCTGCTGCGCCAGCGCCTCGCAGTCGGCTCGCTTGAGCCACCAGCTGCCTATTTTAATGTCGAACAGGATAAAGCCCACGCGCTTGGGCATGTAGTTGCCGCCCTTTTGGATTTTCATGCCGTAGCCCTCGCCGTAGAGCGTAATGCTGGTTTCGCCCTCGCTCTGCTGCTCAAAAACTTGCCGCAGCAGCTCCGGCGTAAACTTTTCTTGCAGCATTTTCAGCAGGTGCTCCGGCATATCGGCCTTGTCGGTGCGCCCGCCAAAGAGCACCTGCTCGCCGTCCCAGTGGACGCGGATGTTCGTGCCGTCAATTTTTTCCGTCCACTCCCAGCGGTTATCCTTCAGGTATTCAAACTCCGGCTGCGACCATTCGCCGACTATCATTTGCTTGCTGCCGGCCATATCGCGCTTATAGATTGTGTTGATTTTTTGGTAGGTTGTCATATTTGCTGTCATCATTTATAGTTGTCATCATTTACAGTTTTGATAAAGAAACAGCTACAAATATAGCAAAAACGGAAAAAGACAGCGCAAACTTGCAGAAAAAAGTTTTACAATCGCCAAAAGTTTTACCCGGAAAATGCTTTTAATCATTTCGGGCAGTGAACTTTACCTGTATTCGGGCAGAGGATTTATTTGCATTCTTTTTATGATAAATTTGGATACAAATATGCCCCCTATCCTCCGCCCAATCCGCGCTCTATCTGCAAATAAAACGGAGCGAAGCGGATGAGGTCATCGTGCAAAATCCGCTTTTCGTCGGGTGTTGGAGGTAGGTTGGTAGAATTTGTCAACCGCAAAGCGCCGTGTTGCGCTACCTTTGCCGCATCGAGATAAAAGCGATATTCGTTCTTTTAACATAATAAAATGCGAAAACTATTTTTGTTTCCGAAGTTTCTCCTACTTTTGCACCTCCTTTGGGAAGCGCAACAAAGGTAGCGATTAAACTCTTTGCTCTACAGTAAAAACAACAATAGCAGTAGCATCTATGGGCAGCGAAAGCGTCAAGGACAGGATAACCAAACATGCGGCGGAGCTCTTTGCAGGGCACGGCTGCAAGTCGGTTACCATGGACGACATTGCCTCCTCAATGGGAATCTCCAAGCGTACAATCTACGAAATTTTCAAGGACAAAAACAGCTTGGTGGAGGCGTGCATTCACTACTTTTACGAGCAGGGCGAGCACGATATGGAGCAAATTCTGATCAGCGGCGACAACGTTTTCAGCGCGTTTGTTTCTTTCACGAAAACGGCGTCGCAGGTTATGCTTCAGCTGCGCTACAGCTTTTTCAGGGACATACAGAAGTATTTTCCCGACGTATTCACCAACACCGTGCAGCGCTACCGCGAGCAGCATACGCACAACGCCAAAAGTATTCTGCTGCGCGGGCAGCAGGAGGGCTTGTTTAAGGAAAGCATAGACGCCGATAGCGCCGCGGTGCTCCTGACTACCCTCACCAGCGCCATGCTGACCAGCAACATGTTTGAGGCGCAGGGGTACGACCGGCGGGAAATGGCGAACAACTTGGTGTCCAACTATATACGCGGAATATCCACGCCAAAGGGGCTGGAGACGATAGAGCGCCTGCACGAAATGTGTGGGGATAGAACAACAGAACAATAGAACAACAGAACAATAGAACAGCAGAACAACAACAAAACCATAAAGTACAAATGAAGAAAGTAACGCTAACGATAGGGTGTTGCCTTGCGCTGGCAGGCGGCTTTTCGGCGCAGGCAGCCGACACCCTCAAGGTTGATTTAAGCAAGGCGCTGGAGGTGGCGCTGAGCGATAACCCTACCATCAAAATTGCCGACAGGGAAATTGAGCGGGTGGACTACTCCCAAAAAGCGGCGTGGTACGGCCTGCTGCCATCGCTGAGCGGAACGGGGCAGTACTCGCGGGCTGTGGAGCTGCAAACAATGGCGCTGAGCGGCATGAGCATCAAGGTAGGGCAAGACAATACGGTCAACCTTGGGCTTTCGCTCTCGCTGCCCATCGTTGCGCCGGCGCTGTGGAAGTCTATTCAAATGACAAATCTGGAGATGCAGCTGGCATCGGAAAAAGCGCGCGCTTCCAAAATTACGCTGCGTAACGATGTTACCAAAGCCTACTACAGCATTTTGCTGGCGCAGGATTCGTACAAAGCGCTACAGGGCGGATACGATATTGCCAAGCAAAACTACGAACTTGCCAAGCAGCGCTACGAAACGGGTATGGCGGCCGAATATGACTATATTTCGGCAGAAGTGCAAATGAACAACCTGCTGCCCAACCTGCTACAGGTAGAGAATGGCGTTGCGCAAGCCAAAATGTACCTCAAAGTGCTGATAGGCTTAAATGTGGAGGTGGCGTTGGAGGTAGAGGGCAACCTTGCCGACTTTGAGGCAAGCGTTGCCACAGCAAGCAGCAACCCCCAAATTGCGCTCAACAACAACAGCGATTTGGTGCAGCTGGACATCCAGCAGCAACAGCTTCAAAAGTCGCTACAAATACAGCGCACCCAGCATTTGCCCACCTTGGCGGCTTTCGGCAATCTCCAATACCAGGGCATGGGTGACGACGACGACAAAGTGAGCGTGAATATGATGAACCCAACTGCACCTCCGACTGTTGTGCCCGGCGGGCTGAAATGGTACGATCCTGCAATATCCATTGGCTTGCAGCTCAGCGTCCCCATCTTCAGCGGATTCTCCAACACCATCAAGGAAAAGCAAATAAAAATACAGGCAAAAGAGCTGCAGCTGCAGCGCGAATATTTGGAAAATTCGCTGAGCGTACAGGCGCGCACCGCGCTGGACAACATGGAGAAAGCCGTAAAGCAAATGGAGTCGAACAAAAAGGCGGTGGAGCTGGCCGAAAAGGGCTACCGCATTTCGGGTAGCCGCTACAACACCGGCATGGGCACCATGCTGGAGCTGAACAGCTCGGCGCTGGCGCTGACCCAGTCGAAGCTCTCCTACCACCAGGCCATCTCGGACTACCTGACGGCAAAAGCCGATTACGAAAAAATCATAGGGCAGGAAAATTAGAAATTAATTAGGAATTACGAATATAAAATTTAAAGCAAAAAAACAGCATGAAAAAAGTAGTTACATTATTTCCTCATTGGAGGTTAGGAGGTTTTGGCGCCGTGGTATCGCTGGCGCTGCTTGCAGGGTGCGGCGGCGGCGGCGCAAAGTCGGCGCAGGCATCGGCAGATTCGGCAAGCGTGGTGGCGGTAAAGTCGGAGGCGGTGCGCCGGCTGCAGGTGGAGCAAATCCGCGAGTACACCGGTAACATTAGCCCGTACTCGAAAAACATGATTGCCAGCCAAAGCTCCATGCGCATCGAAAAAATACTCGTGGAGGTGGGCGACCACGTAGCGGCAGGCCAGCAGCTGGTGCAGATGGAGGCAACCGGCTATCTGCAGTCGAAGCTGCAGGTAGAAAATCTGAGGGTGGACTACGAGCGCGCCAAATCGCTGTACGCAACCGGCGGCATCTCAAAGCAGCAGATAGACCAGCTGCAAACGCAGCTCAACGTGGCGGAGGAAGCGCTTGCCAACCTTGAGAAAAATACGCGCCTCCTCTCGCCCATTACCGGCGTGGTAACGCAGCGCCTCTTCGACAACGGCGACATGACCGGCGGGCAGCCGATTTTGCAGGTGCAGCAGCTCAAGCCCGTGAAGGTGCTGATTAACGTTCAGGAGGAGTTCTTCTCGCTGGTGAACACCCAAATGGCAGCCGACGTAAAGGTTGACATCTACCCCGGCGAAAACTTTTTGGGGAAGGTAAGCCTCGTTTACCCCACCATTGATAACATGACCCACACGTTTGTCTCCGAAATAGCCTACAGCAACAGCAACCTGAAGATACGTCCGGGCATGTTTGCCCGCGTAACGCTCAACTTCGGCAGCGTTAGCAGGGTGGTAGCGCCCGACAAGGCCATCATCAAGCAGGCCGGCACCGACGAGCGCTTTGTGTACGTCATCAACGGCGACAATACGGTGAGCCACCGCACCGTAACCCTGGGGCAGCGCCTGAGCAACGCCTACGAAATCCTGTCGGGGCTTAACGACGGCGAAAAGGTGGTGACGGCTGGCGCCAGCCGCCTCATCAACGGAGCAAAGGTGAAGGAAGTGTTGGGGATAACGGAGTAGCTCGGAAATTTCAGATTTTAAATTCCAGATTTCAACATGCCACAGCTGTACATCATATCGGGCTGCAATGGAGCGGGAAAAACTACCGCCTCCTATACGATTTTGCCGGAGCTGCTGAACTGTAAAGAGTTTGTCAACGCCGACGAAATTGCAAGAGGTATTTCGCCGTTCAATGCAGCAAGCGTGTCCGTTGAAGCAGGACGGATAATGCTTGCGCGCATCGCAACGCTGATGGAAGCAGGCGTGGATTTTGCCTTTGAAACCACGCTGGCAGGCCGGGCATACGTAAAGCTAATCCGCAAAGCCCAGCAAAAAGGCTATGCCGTAACGCTGATTTACTTTTGGCTAAACTCTCCGGAGCTGGCCATAGGCAGGGTTGCCCGGCGCGTTGCCGCCGGTGGCCACCACATCGCCGAAGATGTTATCAGGCGAAGGTATGCGGCAAGTATTCACAACCTGTTTCAGCTTTACATGAAGGAGGTAGATTTTTGGATTTTGGTTGATAATTCAACTTCTCTACTTGAAATAGTTGCGGAAGGCGCTAAAAATCAATCAAATAAAGTGATGAATATGTCTTTGTATAAAACCATTGAAAGCTATGACTGAAAAAGAAAAAGACGAACTCCGCGAAAAGATTGTCAAAGGAACAGCGCTGGCGTATGAGCGCCTTGTGGAGCAAAAGAAAAAGGAAGACGGCGAGCTTGTTTTTGCAAAGGACGGAAAAATTGTGGCTGTCAAGGCTCGCGATATACCCGAATCGGCGTACAAAACCGGACAGTGAGGGAGAGCGAGCAAAAAAATATAATCGAATGAAAAATATACTCATCATAGGTGCAACCTCCGGAATAGGGCGGGAGCTGTGCTTGCAGTACGCCAAGCGCGGCTGTAAGGTAACCGCCACCGGCAGGCGACAGGCGCTGCTTGCCTCGCTGAAGGAGAGCAGCAGCAACATCGCTACCTGCGCAATGGATGTTGTGGACTGCAACGCGGCGGAGCTGCTGCAAAAAGTTGGCGCCGCCATGGGCGGAATAGACCTCGTCATTCTCTCTGCCGGCTACGGCGACATAAATCAGGAGCTTGTTGCAGCAATAGAGCTGCGCACCGTAAACACCAACGTGCTGGGATTTACAGACTGCGCCGCTGCCGCCTACCGCTACTTAAAAGAGCACGGAGGTGGGATGCTGGCGGGCATCTCGAGCGTAGCCTCGTTCAGGGGTGGGTCGGCAGGCCCGGCATACTCCGCAAGCAAGGCTTACGTGAGCAGCTACATGGAAGGGCTTCGGGTTATGTCCTACAAAGACAAAGCCAACGTCAAGGTGAGCACCATCATTCCCGGATTTGTTGACACGGCCTTGGCCAAGGGTGTTGGCGGAGAGGATGGTATTTTTTGGATGGCTCCGGTAGAAAAAGCGGCAAAGCAAATCATTAGCGGCCTCAGCAGGGGCAAAAAGATTATTTACGTTACCCGGCGCTGGCGCTTGGTGGCATGGGCGCTCAGGCTGCTGCCCGATTTTATTTACAAAAGGATTTAGTAAGGTACGCCATAAAACTTTTATGATAGTCTCAACAAATAGTCTCAATAAATCAAATGCAGGACAGGCAGCCTGTAAAATGAGGTAATGGGGTTATGGAGATATTCGTAATATATTGCTATTAAGGTTGTTTTGATGGTGCAACCTCATTTTTACCTAATTTTCTCAACAAAACAACCTCAGTAGCAAAGAGCGTAACGATGTACATTAACCTCATTACCTCATTTGGGGAGTTTTTTAGGAGTTCCCTAAGAAAACGAGATAAAATATAGGATATTGATTGACCTGAAGTAACCTAAAAACCCTTAAGTGTGCAGCTATGGTAAAGGAAATACTACTCGTAGGATTGGGCGGCGGAGCGGGAAGCATTTTGCGCTACCTTGCCTCGCGAGCCACCGCCAAGGCGGGGGTGGTTGCGTTTCCCGCTGCAACGCTTGCCGTCAACGTGCTGGGTTGCTTTTTGATAGGCGTTTTGGTGGGCGCATCGCTCCGCACAGGCTGGATGGACGCCCCGATGAAAGCCTTGCTGGTAACCGGATTTTGCGGAGGCTTTACCACCTTCTCGGCTTTCTCGCTGGAGAACGTGCAGATGTATCAGGCCGGCAGCTACGCAACGCTGGCCCTGTACGTTGCGGCAAGCGTTGCCGTCGGATTTGCCGCCGTGTGGGCGGGGATGAAGTTAGCATCGGGGTATTGAATGATAAGAAAATTTTACACACATTACAATGGAAAATATTGTCACCATAGATAGGAATTTACTTGAAGCTATCAAGTCAATAGTTTTGAAAGCACGGAGGAGTGTGCTTCAAAAAGTTAATACGGAGCTTCTTACTGCTTACTGGAATATAGGAAAAGAAATTGTAGAAAGCGAGCGGAAAAATGGCATTGACAATCAAACTTCACGGCAAATAATTCTTCGCCTCTCGAAGCAGCTTACCAATGAACTTGGCAGAGGGTTTTCGAGGTCTAATTTATTTAACATGAAGAAGTTCTATATCGAATATGCCGATGTCCAGACAGTGTCTGGACACTTGAGTTGGTCGCATATTTGCGAACTTTTGATTATTGAGGATAAAAACAAGCGAAGCTTTTATGAAAAAGAAACCGTCAACTCTTTATGGTCAATTAGGGAGCTCAAAAGGCAAATAGATAGCTCTCTCTATGAACGATTGCTGCTTTCATCGGGAGAAAACAGTAAAGAAAAAGTGTTGGCGCTATCTCAAAAAGGGCAAGAAATAGCAAAAGCTGATGATATTCTGAAAAGTCCGTATGTTTTTGAGTTCTTGGGAATACCTGAAAAAAAGCCTTTGCTCGAAAAAGATTTAGAAGCGAAGCTTATTCACCATCTCGAAAGTTTTTTGTTAGAGCTGGGTAGAGGGTTTATGTTTGTGGGTTCTCAGCAGCGGATTACCATCAACAACACGCATTACTATGTTGATATGGTTTTTTACAACAAACTTTTGAGATCCTACATTTTAGTTGAGCTGAAAACAACCAAGCTGAGCATAGCAGATGGAGGTCAACTAAATACATATTTAAACTATTACAAAACAGAGGTAAACGACGAAAATGATAATCCTCCAATAGGTATTATCCTTTGCGCGGAAAAGGATGAAATAACAGCTGAGTATATTTTAGGAGGATTTGAAAATAATGTGTTTGCTTCAAAATACACAACAATATTACCCGATAAGCAGAAACTAATAGAAGAGGTAGAATATTTTATGAAAAAATAGCAGCAAAAAAACCAACATAAATTAACTATTGTCCAGGCAGTGACTGGACACTTGATAAAGTTAAACAGCATAAATTAATCGCAACAATCAAATAGTATTAACCGGCCTCCTGCACGGGGCACACAAAAAAAATCATTATGAAAATTTACGAAACCGCTGTCCGTAACCCTATTTCTACCATCCTCATTTTTGTGGGGGCGGTGGTGATGGGAGTTTTTTCGTTCCAAAGGCTATCCATAGACCTTTACCCCGAAATGGAGATACCCTACCTTTCGGTCATCACCTCCTACGTGGGGGCAAGCGCCGAGGACATTGAGCAGAACATCACGCGGCGCATGGAGGATAACCTCAACACCGTGTCGAACCTCAAGAAAATTACCTCCAGCTCGCGCGAAAACATGTCGGTGGTATCGCTGGAGTTTGAGTGGGGCACCAACCTCGATGAAGCCTCCAACGATGTGCGCGACGCCCTGGGGCGCATAGAATCCTACCTGCCCGACGATGCCGACAAGCCCCTCATCATCAAGCTCAGCACCAGCATGATGCCCATCATGGTGCTGGCGGCCACCGCCAACGAAAGCTACGACGGGCTGTACAAGATGCTCGACGAAAAGGTGGCCAACCCCATCAACCGCATCGACGGCGTGGGGCAGGTGAGCATTGCCGGAGCGCCCACCCGCGAGGTGCAGGTGAACGTTGACCCGCAAAAAATGGAGGCTTACCGGCTCACCATCGAGCAGCTGGGGCAAATCATTGCGGCGGAAAACGCCAACATCCCCGCCGGCGCCATGGACATTGGCTCGGAGCGCATGTCGCTGCGCGTGGAGGGAGAGTTTGCGCAGAGCTCGCAAATAAAGGATATTGTGGTGGCCAACGTGGGAGGACGCGAAATTCGCATGTCGGACATCGCCGTGGTGAGGGACACCATCAAGAAAATGACGGTGGAGGAAACCGTGAACGGGCGCAAGGCGGTGCGCGTGGTCATCATGAAGCAGTCCGGCGCCAACACGGTGGCCATCTGCGAGGCTGTGCAGAAGCTCCTGCCGCAGCTCAAAAAATCGCTGCCCGCCGATGTGGACTTCAACGTATTCTTCGACTCCTCCACGCACATTACCGATAGCATCAACAGCCTTTCCGAAACGGTGGTGTACGCCTTTATCTTTGTGATACTCGTGGTGCTGACGTTTTTGGGGCGCTGGCGGGCTACCATCATCATTTGCCTCACCATCCCGCTGTCGCTGCTCACGTCTTTCATCTACCTGATGCTTACCGGCGGAACGCTCAACATCATTTCGCTCAGCTCCCTCTCCATTGCCATCGGCATGGTGGTGGACGACGCCATTGTGGTGCTCGAAAACATTACCAAGCACCTTGAGCGAAAGGCGCGTCCCAACGACGCTGCCGTTTACGGCACCAACGAGGTGTGGCTCTCGGTGATTGCCTCCACGCTTACGATTATCGCCGTCTTCCTGCCCCTCACCATGCTGGGAGGTATGGCCGGCATCATGTTCGAGCAGCTGGGCTGGATTGTTACCATCGTAATAACTACCTCGGTGGTTGCCGCCGTTACCATTACCCCCATGCTCTCGGCAAAGATGCTGCGCTACAAGGCTGAGCATACCTACAAAGGCACCGGCATTGTTTACAAGCCCATCGACTATGCGCTTGCAAAGATAGATGCAGGTTACGCCCGCCTGCTGGGCTGGGTGGTACGCCATAAGACCACGACCATCGTTACCTCGTTCCTGCTTTTTGTTGCAAGCCTTTTCCTGCTGGGGCAGGTGCCTACCGACTTTATTCCCAAGTCGGACGAGAGCCGCGTGGAGGCCAAGGTGGAGCTGCCGGTGAACTTTAACCTCGAAGAAACGAGCGCCCTTGCGCACCGGCTGGAGGCGGTGTTTCACGACAGCTGCCCAGGCGAGATAGAGTATATCTCGGTGAGCGCCGGCGCCGACGACCAGGCGGGCTTTGCCGCCCTGTTCGGCAACTCCGGCGTAAACCAGATTTCCTACAGCCTTCGCCTCGTTGAGCGCAAAGACCGCACACGTACGCAGGACGAAATCGGCGAGGTGCTGCGCAACATCATAAAGCGCGTACCCGAAATCGAAAAGTACTCGGTTACTGGCGGCGGCGGAATGGGCGGCGGAATGGGCAACAGCACGGTGGACGTAAAGGTGTACGGCTACAGCTTTGACCAAACCAACAAGGTGGCCGCCGAGCTGGCCGAAAAAATGCGCACCGTGCCCGGCGCACGCGACGTAAACGTAAGCCGCGAAAAGATGAAGGTGGAAATGCAGGTGGACTTCGACCGGCAAAAGCTGGCTAAGTTTGGCGTGAACACCGCCACCGCCGCCACCTACGTGCGCAACCGCATCAACGGGCTTACCGCTTCGCTCTACCGCGAGGACGGCGAGGAGTACGACATCGTGGTGCGCTACGACGAGCCTTTCCGCACCTCGGTGGCCGACATTCGGAATATCCTGCTGTACAACAGCGCCGGTCAGGCCATTCGCCTGAGCGAGGTGGCAACGGTGGTAGAGCGGTTTACCCCGCCCACCATTGAGCGCGAAGACCGCCAGCGCGTGGTTACGGTGTCGGCTGCGCTGGCGCCGGGGGTGGCGCTGGGACAAGTAGCCGCCGGAACGCGCGCGTGCCTGCAGCAGCTGGACATCCCGCAGGGCGTAGATGTAGCAATTGCCGGCACGGTGGAGGATCAGGAAGAGTCATTCGCCGACATGCTCACCCTCATGCTGCTGATTATTCTGCTGGTTTACATCGTTATGGCGGCGCAGTTTGAGTCGCTTAGCAAGCCGCTCATCATCATGGTGTCTATCCTGTTTGCCTTTACGGGCGTATTCCTTGCCCTGTGGCTTACGAATACATCGCTCAGCATGATTGCCCTCATCGGCGCCATTATGCTGGTGGGCATTGTGGTGAAAAACGGCATTGTGATAGTGGACTTCACCAACCTGCAGCGCGAGCGCGGCATGGCGCTCAACAAGGCGGTAGTTACGGCGGGCAAGTCGCGCCTGCGCCCCGTGCTGATGACCTCGCTTACCACCATCCTGGGCATGATACCCCTGGCGGTTGGAAGCGGCGAGGGCGCAGAAATGTGGCAGCCTATGGGCATCGCCATCATCGGCGGGCTAACGTTCTCTACCCTGATGACGCTGCTGGTAGTGCCCGCCCTCTACACGGCGTTCAACTTCGGGCGAGGAAAAAAAGAAAGAAAAGCGAACAGGGTAGAGGTGTAAAGCAGCAACGGCTAAGAGGTATGATTTTTGAATTAGCGTTTAGCAAAAATACGGCGCAGAGCATCCTGTTTACCCTTTGCTGCGGTGTTGGCGCAGCGTGCTACGGCGAGGAGCGCGACACCTCGCCCGCCGCTGCCGCCGACATCATCAACACCACCGGCTTTTGGGATGGCTTTGCCGCTACAAGCCGCTGGGGGCGACCTTTCTGGGCAGACATGAACGCTACGATTACGCGCGGCGAGGTGGCCTTCGCCACCAACAGCCCCGAGTACGATTGGGCAGATAAGGGCGGCCGATACCGTCCCTACGTGTTCTCCAACCTTGGGGTGGACTTGCCGGTGTGGTCGGGCGATTTTGCCGGCGGCAGGCACGGGTTGAGCGTCACCCTGCCTTTTATGATTGACGTGTGGCTCGACATGTTTGAGCGCACCACTGCGCCCGTCATCAACACCGGCTACCGCTTCGGCGTTCCGGAGGTAGCCTACCTGCGCAGGCTGCAAACGCCCTGGATGGGAATAAAAAATTTCGCCATTCGCTTTTCGCCGCTCAAGCACGAGTGTACGCACATAGGCGACGAGCTTACCATCCACCGCAAAGACGACACGATGTCCATTACGCGCGTCAACGTGTCGTACAACTACCTCGAGCTGATGTTCGCCGTCAACGACCCCGACGGCTCGCGCCGGCGCAACCACTCCGTGCGGGCGGGAATGCTGATGGTGTACGACTACCAACGCGGGTGGTACAGCATCTTGCCCGAGGAGGGCGACGTATCGCTGGTGCAGCCCTCTAACCACCCGTTAGAGTGGTACGTGCAGTACCAGTACCAAACCAACACCTCGCGGCGCGGTTTTCAGGGCATTGCCTCCGCCGAGGTGCGGGGCCGGGAGCGGTACAGCTACCCGTTCTTTTACTCCGGCAAGTTGGGGTACTTTCTGGAGCACAACGAGAAGATGTACCAGCGGCTAAACAGCATTGAGGAGAAGCTGTGCACCAACATTTTTGTTGGCGTACGCTACTGCAACCCCAAGCGCAGCGGCTACTTCTCAAAGATAGGCGTTGGCATGCGCTACTATACAGGCATCAACCCCTACGGGCAGTTCCGCTCGCTGCCCCTGTACCGGCAGCTGGGGCTGGCGTTGATGTTTGAATGACGAAAAAATTTGATGGGGTGATAAAACTTGTTAGATTTATAGAATAAAAATTTTCCTATACGAAAATAATTTTATATTTTTGCTAAAAATTTTATCGTAGGAAAATATTATGCAAGATACTGTTTTAGAAAGAGAAGGTTATTTGAAGCGGCTTGCCGTTTGGATTGATAAGCCCATCGTAAAGGTTATCACAGGGCAGCGGCGTGTAGGGAAAAGTAAATTTATTTTCCAGATAATCAACCATATACGAAAAAATAATCCCGATGCAAACATCATTTACATCAACACCGAAGAAGAAAAATATCAGCATATTCGGGATTATGTAGCGCTGCAAAGCGAAGTAAATGCGCAGCTTTCTGCAGCTGCTCGCAACTACCTTTTCGTTGACGAAATTCAGGATATTGCAGAATTTGAGCGTGCGCTACGCGGTTATTTGGCCGAAAACAGGTGCGATATTTACTGCACCGGCAGCAACTCGAAGCTGATGTCGGGCGAGCTGGCCTCGTTTCTCAGCGGGCGGTTTGTGGAGTTTAAAGTACACCCGCTTTCGTTTTCGGAATTTTGCCTGTTCCACAATTTGACCAAAACCGGCGAAACGCTGCTAAAATATTTTCGGTTTGGCGGCATGCCGTTTTTGCGCCACCTGCCGCTTGAGGACAGCACGGTAAACGAGTACTTGCAAAGCATTTACAATACCATTCTTTTGCGCGACATTGCAGAGCGGTACAAAATACGCAACCTGCATTTGCTCAAAGTGCTATCGCGCTTTATTGCCGACAGCGAAGGGGCTGCCTTTTCCTCGTTGAGCATAAGCAAATACCTCAAATCGGCAGGAATGGCGGTGTCGCCCAAAAGCATTTTGGATTACGCCGATTATCTAAAAAACGCCATGATTATCAATCAAGTAGAGCGTTACGACATGGCAGGAAAAAAAATGCTTACTTCGGGCGGAAAAATGTACTTTGAAGATTTTGGGCTGCGCAACGCTATCGTTGGCGGCTTCAAGCTGACGGATATTCAAAAAATACTGGAAAATGCGGTGTACATGCACCTTGTACGGCAAAATTACAAAGTTAGCGTCGGGCAGCTGCGGCAGCAGGAAGTTGATTTTATTGCCGAAAAGGATGGCAAAAAATGCTACATACAGGTAGCCTATAAGCTTTCGTTGCAGGAGACAATCGACCGCGAATTTGGAAATTTGTTGCTTATCAAGGACAACTTCCCCAAAATCGTAGTAAGCATGGATGAACTTGCAGGCATTGATTATCAAGGAATTAAACATATACATGTGCTCGATTTTCTGCAGCGCGAGGCAGTAAGTTAAGCGAGCGTTGCTCCGAAAGTTGAATTTTTTGTACTTTTACAGGAGCAATACCAATTAAGGAATGACGAATAAACAAGATATAACCGTTAATAAAGTTGTCGTCCCTGCGGGACTGCCCGGACAAGCGAGTATCCGTGCATCTCCGCTCCGTATGCTAAAGCATACGGTTAATAAAGTGTCGTCCCTGCGGGACTGCTCGTTGTAGAGACGTGGCGCGCCGCGTCTCTACGCAGGTATGCTGCAATCCGTA
>JAISAC010000065.1 GCA_031266935.1 Prevotellaceae bacterium | reverse complement strand
AACAAAAATCCCGTAGGGATGACATGTCGGTAGAAAAATAATTCGTTGTCCGACATGCCATTCCCCTCGGCTACGCTCGGGGCAGGCTCTACGGGATTTATCGACATTAACCAACATGTCATCTTCTACCGACATGCCATCCCCCTCGGCTACGCTCGGGGCAGGCTCTACGGGATTTACCGACATCAACCAACATGCAATTTTCTGCCAACACTGTCCTCTATAAGAGACATGACGAACAACAAATAATGAACGTAAATTTAAAAATTTGCACCCCTAATTTTGACACCCCACCCTACGGGCAATAAAGCGGGCTTGTCGGTACGCTGTTCTATTGAGATGAATGCCCTACGGGCAAAATATATTTTCATATCAATCAGAATATGGACACCACCTTTTTTCCCAAAAAAAACGTAAAGCAATTACATTACAGGTACAAACATATGTATTTTTTCCTTGATAATTGCTCTATTAATTTGTTAAATAGCGCAGGCATTTGTGTTTAGCGGGATTACAAATAAAAAATTATTTTTGCCGCTACCTGTGGTGGTAAGGCTCTCCCTTGATAATGGTGAACGCGCGGTAGAGCTGCTCCGCAAAAAACAGCCGCACCATTTGGTGCGAAAAAGTCATGCGCGAGAGGGCAATTTTTTCATCCGCCCGCCGGTAAACGTCGTCCGAAAATCCGTACGGCCCGCCGGACGCAAAGGTCAGCAGCTTGGCGCTGCCCTGCAATTTTTTGCTCAGGAAAGCCGCAAATTCTTCCGACGAAAACTCTTTTCCGCGCTCGTCGAGCAGCAGCAGCTCGCCCTCTCCCGCCGCCGAGAGGATAAGCTCGCCCTCGCGCTTTTTTTGCTCGCGCTCGCTCATGCTCCCTGCATTTTTCGGCTCGGGAATGACCTTTACCTCCACCGCCGCGTAGCGCGCTGCGCGCTCCACGTATGCCGCTATCGCCGCAGGCAGGTAGCCTTTTTCGGTTTTCCCCGTAAACAGTAACGCTATTTTCATTATATAAAAAACAACATATAAAAAACAACATATAAAAAGCAACATTGACACCTTTTTGCCGCCACGTTGGCACATTATCAAAAAAAATAAGCTACCTTTGTGGACATCATATTTTTTACTTCTGTGAAAGCTATAGCAAATGCAAATATAGGGGTTATTTTTATGGCAACAGCGCTTTTGTTTTCGGAAGCTGCCGCCGCCGCCGTTAACCCTAACAATGTGGTGGAAATCTTTAAGGAGGTCTCCGGCAGCCTGAAATCGGGCGATGCCGACAACAAGCTGACCGCGCATTTCGCCTCTTCCATCAACCTCCGCATTCTTGCCACCGAAAAAACATGCTCTGCCCGGCAGGCAGCCGCAGCGGTCAAGGAATTCTTTTTGCAGTACAAGCCAACGAACTTTACCATGCTGCACGTGGGGAGCAAAGCCAACAAGCACTACAGCATTGGCCTGCTCGCTACCGGCGGCGGGCGGTTTCGCGTTACCGTTTTTCTCCTGATAAACGCCGCCGATAGCTACGACATCCAACAGCTCTGCATAGACTATGAAGATTGATACCGCTCCCCTCACCGACGACATTATAGACCTCGCCATACGCGAAGACGTGGGCGACGGCGACCATACCTCCCTTGCGTGTATTCCGCCCGACGCGGCGGGCAAAATGCAGCTGCTGGTCAAGCAGGCCGGCATAGCCGCCGGCGTGGAGGTAGCCCGACGAATTTTTCAAAAGCTGGACAGCAGCACCGTCATGGAGCAGCTCATTGCCGACGGCGCGCCAATCAAGCCCGGCGATGTTATTTTTTACGTTACGGGAAATGCTATTTCGCTGCTGCAGGCCGAGCGGCTGGTGCTTAACTTTATGCAGCGCCTGAGCGGCATTGCCACGCAAACCGCCGCTTACGCCGCCGCCCTCGACGGGCTTAAAACAAAGGTGATTGATACCCGCAAAACAACGCCCGGAATGCGCGTGCTCGAAAAAATGGCGGTAGCGCTGGGAGGCGGAAGCAACCACCGCATGGGACTGTACGATATGATTTTAATCAAGGACAACCATGTGGACTTTTCGGGCGGCATTGAGCAGGCAATAAAAAACGTGCAGGCTTACCTGAAAAAAACAGGCCGTGCGCTGCCCGTAGAGGTAGAGGTTCGCTCGCTGGTCGACGTCAAAAAGGTGCTGGCGCTGGGTGGAGTGGATAGAATTATGCTCGATAACTTCTCGCTGCCGGATACCAGAACGGCGGTGGAGCTGATAGGCGGACGGTATGAGGTAGAATCGTCGGGGGGAATTACGCTCGCAACGCTGCGCCAGTACGCCGAGTGCGGCGTGGACTACATCTCGGCAGGCGCGCTCACCCACCAAATCAAAAGCTTGGATTTGAGCCTGAAGGCAGTAGACGTCGAGGGTACGGCCTTATTACCTCATTTTGGGGAGTTTTTGGGAGTTCCCGCTAATAAAGCGTAGAAATTTTGTTGCAGGGATGCGCTGACACGTGGTCAATGGCAGAGGGCGGTCGCCGCTTCAACTCCTACGCCGGATACTTTCGGCGCAGGTTTGGGCAGCGCGTACAGAAGGTTGCCATCAACGCCGGATTTACCTGCCCCAACCGCGACGGCAGCCTTGCCGTTGGCGGCTGCACCTACTGCGACAACAGCGCGTTTAACCCCTCGTACTGCCTGCCGCGCAAAAGCATTACGCAGCAAATCGACGAAGGTATTGAATTTCACGCTACGCACCGCTACAAGGAGGCGCAGCAGTACCTGGCGTATTTTCAGGCATTCTCCAACACGTATGCACCGCTCGACGCGCTTTGCAAAATATACGGCGAAGCCCTCCGGCATCCGCAGGTAGCGGGCATTGTTGTAGGTACGCGCCCCGATTGCGTTGACGAGGCAAAGCTGGATTACCTTGCGCAGCTGTCGCAAAAAAAGTACGTGGCGGTAGAGTACGGCGTGGAGTCGTGCTACGACCGGACGCTGCGCCGCATCAATCGGGGGCACGATTTTGCAGCGGCGGTGCAGGCTATTGAGGCAACCGCGCAGCGAGGTCTCAGCGTAGGCGCTCACATCATCTTTGGCCTGCCGGGCGAAACAAAGGACGATATGCTGAGCGAGGCCGATACCTTGTCGGCGCTGCCGCTAACAACCATTAAGTTCCACCAGTTACAGCTGATAAAAAATACCGCAATGGCGAGCGAGCTTGCCGAATGTCCGCAGGATTTTGTGCGCTTTGAGGTGGACGAGTATGTAGATTTTTTCATTGACTTTTTGGAGCGCTTTAACCCCGGCATCGTGGTAGAGCGCTTTGCCGGCGAGGTACCGCCGCGCTTTCTTGCCTGCTCCGGCTGGGGGCTTATCCGCAATGAGCAGCTGCTCGCCATGCTCGACAAGCGGCTGGAGCAGCGCAGCACGTGGCAGGGAAAAAAGTGGAGATGAGAAGAGGGGAAGAGAACAAGAGAACAAGAGAAGAAGAGAAAAAGGGAACAAGAGAATGAGAGAATAAGAGGATAAAAAAAGAGCATGTATGCTGTATCAAGCGAAAAAAATATTGCTGTGCTGTACCGGGGCGGTGTGCTGTGCTGCCTCTTTGCTGCAGGCGCAGGTAAGGCTTGACTTTGAGGACGGCAGCCTGCCCGATTTTTTGCAAACCCCCGAGGACAGCTGGGTAGCGAAAGATACTGCCTTGCTTGGCGGCAGCAAGCTCTTGCAGCACGTGCGCAGCGTTGACGGCTCTCCCGCTGTGGACAAAATATCCTTTCTACCGCGCCCCAACCCAAGCGTACAAAGCGACGCGTGGAGTTTTTCCATTTGCTATGCGCCCTCAACCGCTACCTCGACCAACAACTACTGGCTGGCATTTCTTGCCTCCAACGTTGACGCCTCGACCATGAGCGCCAACGGAGCACGGGTGAATGCCTACGCGGTAGGAGTTTACAACAGCCGGGGCGGCGATACCCTGAAGCTCTTCAGGATAAGTTGGGGAATTATTACGCCGATTATTGCAACCCAAATTACGACGCGAGGCAAAAAGTTAGCGGTAAAGGTTACGCGCTCCGGGCAGGGAGAGTGGACGCTCTTTGCCAACGATAAGGGCAGCTCGGAAAGCATGGTGCAGTATGGAAGGGCAACGGAGCCGGGCGAACTTCCCGGCGAAAACTTTGGTTTTCTGTTTGCATTTTCTCCCACCAACTATAGAAATTTTTTTGCGGACGACCTGGCAATTGACCTCGTGCTTCGTCCTTTGCGAATAGCATCGGTGCAGCGCAGCACCCCGCGCAGCCTGCAGGTGGAGTTTAACAAGCCGGTTGACGCCGCGCGCGCAGCCGACGTTTCGTACTACAGCGTCGGCACAGCCGACGGTAGCCGCCTCCTGCCGGTTGACTCGGTAAGGATGTTGGCTGCAAGCTCTGTCGAAATATTTGTAAATGAATACTTCGCAACGGGCGACTACATGCTTGCCATTCAGGGTTTGCCCAATGCGCAGGGAACGGAGAGCAACGACAGCTACGACTTCCGGCTTGAGGTGCCGCGCTACGGCGACGTTGTATTTAGCGAGCTCATGGTGCGCCCCAACGCCGAAAGCGACCTGCCCGAAGAGTACATTGAGCTGTACAACCGCACCTACAGCCGCATAGACCTTACCGGCTGGACGATAACAAGCGCAGCGCGAACGGGGCGCATCACCTCCGGCGCTATTGAGGCAAACAGCTACGCGCTTATTGGCAGCGTAACGTCGGAGTATGCCAACACGCTTGCCATTACAGGCCGCCCTCAGCTTACCGACGGCGGCGCGAATCTTTTGCTCTCCGATAGCCGAGGGACTCTTGTTACTGCACTTTCTTACAGCGAGCTGTGGTATGCCGACGAGATGAAAAAGTTGGGCGGCTACTCGCTCGAAAAGGTGGACTTGGACAACCTTGAAGAAACTGCGACCAACTGGCGCGCCTCAGATAGCGAGCGCGGCGGAACGCCCGGCGAGCAAAATTCTGTGGCGGCAGCCAACGCCGACGTTACGCCGCCCAGGCTCCTCAGCTTCAGCGTTATGAGCAACGAGCTGCACCTTCGCTTCAACGAGGCCATCAGCGAGGTTGCGCTCAAAGCCGGCAGCTTTGCGCTGGACAACGGTATCGGCGCTGCCCAAAGCCTGCGGTGGAGCGCTGAAAAGCCAATGGACGTTACGCTCGTTTTTGCCCGCCCGCCGGAGCGGCATGTTGTCTGTACGCTTTCGGTTGAGGCAGGCGCTGTTTGCGATTTGGCGCAAAGCTGCATGGCGGATTTTACCGTACAGGCAGGCTTTGGCGAGGCGCCCGCGGCAGGTGATGTTGTCATCAACGAAGTGCTGTTCAACCCGTACGCCGGCGGCGTTGATTTTGTGGAGCTCTACAACCGCTCCGAAAAAATAGCCGAGTTGGAGTGGCTACGCCTTGCCAACCGGAGGCTGGCTACCGGTGCAGCCGACAGGTCGTATGCGCTGCCGGCGTATGCGCTTTTCCCCAATGAGTACGTAGTGATTACCACCTCGCCCGACGCGGTGCGCGGGCAGTACAGCAGCCCTAACCCCGAGGCGTTTATTACCCTTGCGTCGCTGCCGCCGTACCCCAACGACGCGGGGTGCGTAGCGCTGCTCGACAGCGCCGGCAGATCGCTGGAAGATTTTTACTACTCCGAAAAAATGCACAGCGGCGTACTTGCCTCCTCAAGGGGCGTTTCGCTGGAGCGCATTAACCCTTACCGACCGGTGGATGAGTCATCCGGCTGGCTATCGGCGGCGCAGGTTGCGGGTTTTGCCACGCCCACCGGCAAAAATTCGCAGTACTCCGAGCGTGAGAATAGCAGCAGCAGCGACGCCGTGAGCCTTTTCCCCGAAGTATTTTCGCCCGACGGCGACGGTTTTGACGACATGCTTTTCATTGCCTGCACTATGCCTGCCGAGGGATATGTTGCCAACATTACCATTTTTGACGCGGCGGGCAGGATTGCCAAAACCCTGTGCCGAAACGCCACCCTGGCGGTAGCAGGGCAGCTGTCGTGGGATGGAGTATGCGACAACGGAAAGGTTGCCGCTATGGGCGTTTACGTGGTTTACGTAGAAGTTTTCTCGCTTGACGGAAAGGTAGAAAAGTACAAAAAAACATGCGTTGTGGGGGCACGGCTGTAGTTAATTAGGAATTAAGAATTAGGAATTAAGAGTAACTCCTCACAAGAAACTCATTACCCCTCATTGAGGTGGTTTTTAGGGATAAGAAATAAATAACATATAACGGATATAAAAGTGTCGTCCCCCTCGGCTACGCTCGGGGCAGGCTCTGCGGGACTTAGCGGGAGCCTCCTGCTTGTCCCCGTATGCTG
>JAISAC010000056.1 GCA_031266935.1 Prevotellaceae bacterium | reverse complement strand
CGGTGGTTGTCGGCATCCCGTAGGGATGCATCCCTACGGGATGCCAAAGAGGGACGCCATTCGTGTTTTCTACCGAGCGAATAATCCCTACGGGATTATTTAAAGCAACAATTTGAAATGCACCCAGCATAAGTAACAGCACAGCGTATGTTTTTTAAGAAACCGATAGAATTTGAGGACGTAAAGGAGCTGAAAAAGAAGACGAAGCTCAAGCTGACCGATGTAATTACCGGCAACGCCAACCTGCGCCGCATGCTGAGCGAACATATCGGATTTGTTTTTCTTTTGGCGGCGCTTGGGTTTCTGTATATTCTCAACCACTACGCTGTGGAGAGCAAGGTGAAGCGCAAGATGGCGCTTCAGGAAAAAGTAAACAGCCTGAAGGATGAGGCAACCGCCACCCGCGCGCAGCTCATAGGGATTACAAGCCAAACGAGCGTAATGAAGGAGGCTGAACGCCGGGGGCTGAACCTGAAAGAATCGCAAACGCCGCCGGTGAGGATAGCCGGCGACGCTGAACGCTGAATGTAGAATGTAAAATGTAGAATTTTTTAGAACCGGAATTTTTTGCAATGTCAGTAAAATCGACCATAACCATTCGCTTTGCCTTCGTATACTTTACGCTGGTAGCCGTTGCCGTTGTGATAGCGGCGCAAATGGTGCGGGTTGTTACCGGCATGGACGGCAAGCGGAAAATGGTATCGGTAATCAAAGAAAGAATATCCGTAGAGAAGGCAATTCCGGTTAGCCGCGGCAACATTTTGGCGCACGACGAGCGGCTGCTGGCCACCACTATTTACAAGTACAACAAGTATAACAAATACAAGCTATTTATCGACCTCAACGCGGCAGGCCTGCACGATAGCATTTTTAACAAGTACGTGGACTCGATGGCGCTGAGCTTGCATCTCATTATTAAAGAAAAAAGCGCAGAAGCGTACGCCAGAGAGCTGAAAGCCGATCGGCAGAAAGCGCTTCGCGATTCCAAAGGGAAAACATTCCGCCACCGCTCGCTATCCGGCCGTACCGTTACCTACACCGAGATGCAGAAGCTTCGCGAGGCGCCGATTTTGCGTCGCAACCCCAACAGCGGCGGGCTGATTGTTGAGCACCAAATATTCCGCCTGCTGCCGTACGAGGCAATGGCGCGAAACACCGTTGGCCGAGTCAATAGCGATGGGCAAGGGTACGTAGGCATTGAGTATTTTTTCGACAGGGAGCTGGCCGGCAAGCCGGGGATGGTAAAGCAGCACAAAACGCTGGGAAAAAAGCAGTGGATACCGCTGCAAAGCAAGCCCGACGTGGAGCCGGTTGAAGGCTGCGATATTATCACTACGCTGGATGTTGACTTGCAGGAAATGGCAGAGGGCGAAATCGTGAAAAGCCTGCTGAAAAATCCCGACTTAGAGTGGGGCACTGCCGTGATTATGGAGGTGGCCACCGGCGAAGTACGCGCCATTGCCAACAAGAAGCGGGAGGGGAAAGACCGCATTGTGGAGGAAGAAAACTACGCGCTGTACTACAGCAAAGACCCGGGGTCAACTTTCAAGCTGGCCTCCTTTATGATAATGCTGGAAAAGAACCTGAAGCTTACCGACTCGGTGGATACTAAGGATGGGAAAACAACAAAGTACGGCATACCATTTGGGGATGAAGGCTCGAAAGGCGGGGTGCTAACCCTGCAGCAGGCGTTTGAAAAATCGTCGAATGTGGGCACGATTGAGCTGTCGAAAAGGCTCTACGATAGTAAGGACGGCAAGCGGGATTTTGCAGAGCGCATAGAGGCGCTCAAGCTCAGAGAAGTGGTAAACTTTGACATCTCGCCCGGCAGAACGGGAGTTATGCCCAACATCAAGCCGGTGGATAAGTTTTCGGGGGTCACGCTTGAGATGATGAGCATTGGCTACGAGCTGGAGATAACGCCGATGCAAACGCTGGCGCTCTACAACGCCGTGGCAAACGGCGGCGTGATGGTTCACCCAAAGTTTATAAAGGCGGTGCGGCAGGACGGCCGGATAGTAAAAAAATTCCCCACGCAGGTGGTGCACGCCTCTATCTGCTCAAAAAAAACGCTGGACAACCTGCACCAAATGCTGGTGGGAACGGTAGAAAACGGCACGGCAAGGCGCGCGCGCAGCAGCGCATTTTTGATTGCCGGCAAAACGGGAACCGCCCACATTGCCGAGCCGAAAAAGTACACCAACCAGAAGCTGTCGTCGTTTGCCGGATACTTTCCTGCCGACAAGCCGGTGTACAGCTGCATCGTGGCGTTCAAAACGGTCAGTACGCCCAACACGGCGTTTGGCGGCGCTATTGCCGCTCCGGTGTTCAAGGAGATAGCGGAAAAAGTGTATGCGCGCTCCGTTACGTGGCAGCCTCCCATAACGGAAAAAGCTACGCCTGCCGAAGCGCCCTACACCAAAAGCGGCAGCTACGCCAAGCTGCAGCAGGCGCTTGGCAAGCTTGGCGTAGCGCTGAGCGCCAATCATAACGTGAGCGAATGGGTTACCACCGAGCAGCACGGCAAAGAGGTGCTTGCCCACAACAGGGGGATGGTGAAAAGCCTTACCCCTAACGTCAAAAACATGGGCTTGCAGGATGCCATTTATATTTTGGAAAATAGCGGGCTTAAAGTTCGCTTTTCGGGGAAGGGCGTAATACAGGGGCAAAGTCCGGAGCCGGGAACCCCTTACGCGGCGGGGGATGTAGTAGCGCTGACGCTGAGCTATAATTAGAGAAAAAATATTGAGCTATGAATTTTACGGAAATACTAAAGCAAACAGGATCGACGGAAGTACACGGCAACGCCGACGTTGACGTTACCTCCATTAGCAGCAGCAGCCGGGATGCGGGCCAGGGGAGCTGCTTTGTGGCGCTCAGGGGCACCCAAACCGACGGGCACACGTTTATCCCCGGCGCCGTTGCCGGCGGCGCGGTGGCCGTTATTTGCGAGCAGCTGCCGGATACGCTTAACCCCGACGTGTGCTACGCCGTGGTGAAGAGCAGCAGCAGCGCGGCGGGCTTGGCGGCGTCGGCCTTTTACGGCAACCCTTCGCGCAAGCTCAAGCTGGTGGGCGTAACCGGAACCAACGGAAAAACAACCATTGCAACCCTGCTCTACCGCCTCTTCAAGGCGCTGGGCTTCAAGGTGGGGCTTATCTCTACGGTGGTTTACCGGATAGACGACAAGGCGGTTGAGGCAACCCACACCACGCCCGACGCCATTACCATCAACCGGATGCTGCGCGAAATGGTAGAGCGGGGGTGCTCCTACTGCTTCATGGAGGTGAGCTCGCACGCCGTTGTGCAGCGGCGCATTGACGGGCTGCACTTTGTAGGCGGCATTTTCACCAACCTTACGCACGACCACCTCGACTACCACAGGACGTTTGAGGAGTACCTCAAGGCAAAAAAGATGTTCTTTGACAGCCTGCCCAAAGAGGCGTTTGCGCTCACCAACGCCGACGAGCGCAACGGAAAGGTGATGGTGCAGAATACAAAGGCGCAGGTCAAAACGTACGGGCTGCGTACGCCGGCCGACTTCAAGTGCCGCATGGTAGAGCAGCACATGGATGGCATGTTGCTCGACCTCAACGGGACGGAGCTCTGGACAAAGCTCATCGGCGACTTCAACGCCTATAACGTAAGCGCTGTTTACGGCGCGGCCATGCTGCTTGGCGTACCGCACGACGAGGCGGTGCGCATTGTCAGCACGCTCGGCGCGGTGGCAGGGCGGTTTGAGTACGTAAAGTCGGGCACGGGCGTTACGGCCATCGTTGACTACGCGCACACCCCCGACGCGCTGGCCAACGTGCTGGGCACCATCAACAGGCTGCGCAGGGACGGCCAGAAGCTGATAACGGTGGTGGGCTGCGGCGGCAACCGCGACCGCACCAAGCGCCCCATTATGGCGCACGAGGCAACCGAAAACAGCGACGCGGTAATCCTCACCAGCGATAACCCGCGCGAAGAAAATCCGGCGGATATTCTGGCCGAAATGTACGCCGGCGTGAGCGCCGAGGCGCGTAAGCGGACGACTGTCATTGCCGACCGCCGCGAAGCGATTAAGACGGCGGTGATGCTTGCTCAAAAGGGCGATATCATTCTGGTTGCGGGCAAAGGGCACGAAAATTACCAGATTGTAGGAAAAGAAAAAATTCACTTTGACGACAAGGAAGCGCTAGAGGCGGCTTTCAATTAACAATTTTGAATTTTGAATTTTGAATTATGAATTATGAATTCCTGACGGCGCAAGCCAATTCAAAATTCAAAATTCATAATTCATAATTCAAAATTCAAAATTCAAAATTCATAATTCACAACATGCTGTACCATCTCATTATCTACTTAGGGCGCGTTTATGATTTTCCCGGCGAGCGGCTGTTTAGCTACATTTCGTTTCGCGCCGGCGTGGGCGTACTGCTGTCGCTGATAATGGCGCTGGTGCTCGGTAAGCGCATCATCAGGCTGCTAAAGAAAAAGCTTGTCCGCGATGAGGTGCGCGACCTTGGGCTGGCGGGGCAGGAGCAAAAGCGCGATACGCCTACTATGGGGGGAATCATTATTTTGCTTTGCATCCTTGTGCCGACGCTGCTGCTGGCCGACCTCACCAACATGTACACGTGGCTTATGGTTGTCAGCACCGTATGGCTCGGTACGCTGGGCTTTCTGGACGACTACATTAAAGTTTTCAAGAAAAACAAGTCGGGCTTGCACGGCAAGTTTAAGATCGTCGGGCAGGTTGGCCTGGGCATCATTGTCAGCGTGCTGCTATATACGGGCGATGCCTTTGTGGTGCGCGACAAGCTTCCCGCCGGCCACCCCTCAGCCCGGCAGGTGGCCGTGGGGAGCACGGATAGCCCCAGGACGATTTACCTCAGCGAGGCGCACAAGAGCACAAAGACAACCATACCGTTCTTTAAAAACAACGAGCTTGACTACACCACGCTGGCGCCCGGCTTTCTTGGCGAGCACCGGCAGGTTGCAGGGTGGATTATCTTCATGCTGGTAACCATTTTTATTGTAACG
Organism: Prevotellaceae bacterium; assembly: GCA_031266935.1. Classification (GTDB taxonomy): domain Bacteria; phylum Bacteroidota; class Bacteroidia; order Bacteroidales; family UBA932; genus JAITMY01. The sequence goes on along the minus strand of JAISAC010000056.1, from coordinate 8,384 downwards.
GCGGTGTCCAACGGCGCCAACCTGACCGACGGCATAGACGGGCTTGCAGCGGGCGTATCTATCATCATCGGCATCACGCTGGGTATCCTGGCGTACCTGTCGAGCAACGTGATCTACGCCGACTACCTGCAAATCATGTACATCCCCGGCTCCGGCGAGATGGTCATCTTTATGGCCATCGTCATCGGAGCGCTTACAGGCTTTTTGTGGTACAACGCCCACCCGGCGCAGGTTTTTATGGGCGATACGGGAAGCCTTGCGCTGGGCGGCATCATTGCCGTGTGCGCCATTATCATCCGCAAGGAGCTGCTCATCCCGATTTTGTGCGGCGTATTCTTTGCCGAGAGCGTGTCGGTGCTCATTCAGGTGAGCTACTTTAAGTATACCAAGAGGAGGTACGGCGAGGGGCGCAGGGTGTTCCTCATGGCGCCGCTGCACCACCACTACCAGATGAAAAAAATGTCGGAGGCAAAAATTGTGGTGAGGTTCTGGATTGTGGCAGCCCTGCTGGCCATTACCGCCGTGCTGACGCTGAAGATGAGGTAGGAGAATTTTGAATTTTGAATTTTGAATTGTCAACTGTTAATTATTAATTGTTAATTATTAATTGAAAAAAAGGCTGGTTATATTGGGGGGAGGCGAGAGCGGCGTTGGCGCGGCTGTTCTGGGGCAGGTAAAGGGGCTTGATGTCTTTCTGTCCGATGCGGGGAGCATCAAGCCGGCGTACCTCAAAATGCTGCAGGAGCGCGGCATTCGCTACGAGCAGGGCGGGCACAGCGAATTGCTGACGCTTAACGCCGATGAGGTGGTGAAAAGTCCGGGCATTCCGGATACGGCGCCGCTGGTGCAAAAGCTCGTTAAGGCCGGTATTCCCGTCATATCGGAGATAGAGCTTGCGGGGCGCTACGCTAAGGCCAAGACGGTTTGCGTAACGGGCAGCAACGGAAAAACCACCACCGCTTCGCTCATTTACCACATCATGAAAGGCGCGGGGCTGAACGTCGGGCTGGGCGGCAACATCGGCAAGAGCTTTGCGCTGCAGGTGGCAGCCGAAGAATATGACTACTACGTGCTGGAGCTGAGCTCGTTTCAGCTCGACAGCATGTACAATTTTAAGGCCGACATCGCCGTGCTGCTCAACATTACGCCCGACCACATGGATCGGTACGACCACAGCCTTGAGCGCTACGCGAGGTCTAAATTTCGTATTGCGCAGAACATGGACAAAAAGGGCTGCTTTATATACTGCGCAGATGATGAGGTAACGATGAAGTACTTGCCGGAAATCGGGATACAGGCGCAGCTGCTTGGCTTTAGCCAAAAGCGGCAAATCATTCCGGGCGGATTTTTAAACAGTAACAACACTAAACTTGTATCAATGTATAAAAACGATGTTTTCGAAATGCTCACAGACGAGCTATCGCTCAAAGGTAAGCACAACCTTTACAACTCAATGGCGGCTGTCACTGCCGGGCAAGCGCTGAGGATAAAGAAGGAGAATATCCGCAACAGCCTGATTAGCTTTGAGAGCATAGAGCATCGGCTGGAGCCTGTGCTCAGGGTTGGCGGGGTGCTGTTTATTAACGACAGCAAGGCTACCAACATCAACGCTACGTGGTACGCGCTGGAGAGCATGACCGCGCCTACCGTGTGGATTGTGGGCGGCGTGGACAAGGGCAACGACTACGGCGAGCTCACGGAGCTGGTGAAGCAGAAGGTGAAAGCTATCGTTTGCATGGGCGTGGATAACGGCAAAATCCACGAGGCTTTTAAGGGCGTAGCGCCCACCATCGTTGATACGCAGTCGGCAGAGGGCGCGGTGAAGGCTGCCTACAACCTGAGCGACAAAGGAGATACGGTGCTGCTCTCGCCCGCATGTGCCAGCTTCGACCTGTTTCAGAACTACGAGGACAGAGGCCGTCAGTTTAAAAGCGCAATAAGATACTTGTAACAATTAACAATTAACAATTAATAATTAACAATTGGCAATCGACAATTGAAAGTTGAGAATTGAGAAGTAGCCTATTATTAATTGCTAATTATTAATTGTTAATTATTAATTATTAATTATTAATTATCTAAGTGAACAGCATTGAAAAATATTTGAAAGGAGACAAGACGATTTGGTTTATCGTGCTGCTGCTGTCCGTCTTTTCGCTGCTGCTGGTGTACTCGTCCACGGTAGAGCTGTCGGCGCGCACTAAGGATAGGATGCCGTTTGATTTTTTTGCAGAGCAGCTTTTGTTTGTGGCGGCAGGGCTGGTCATCATTCACGTTACCTCCCGCACGCCGTACACGCTGTTCATGAGCCTTGCCCCTGCCGGATACGCTATCAGCATTACGCTAATGGTGCTCATGCTGTTCATTGGGAGCAGCCAAAATCAGGCCATGCGTACGCTGGGATTTTTTCAGCCGGCGGAGCTCTGCAAGCTGGCGCTTATCCTGTACGTGGCGAGGGAGGTTACGGTGAGGCAAGACCGCATTAAGGATTTCCGCAAAGGCTTTCTGCCCATCATGCTTTCGGTGCTGCTGATGTGCCTGCCCATCTTTTTGACCAACTTCTCCACCGCCGCCATACTTGGCGTAACGTGCCTCACCATCATGTTCATTGGCCGCGCGCGGCTGCTGCACCTCCTTGGCGTTACCGCAGGGCTGCTGGTGGCGCTGGCGCTGGCCTTGTGCCTCACAAAGGTGGTGGCCGACGCGGTGAGCATAAAAAAGGAAAACAAGGAAAAGGTTACCGGCGTACTCGCCGTGAGCAATAAAATTATCAACAAAACGCGCCTGGAAACAATATACGGCCGCCTGGAGGATAAGCTTGCCGACAGCACCGCTAAGAGCAGCAGCAGCACCGCTAAGAGCAGCAGCAGGAAGCTGGTGCAGGCGGACTTTGCGCACATGGCAATAGCCTCCAGCGGCCTGGTAGGCAAGGGGCCGGGCAACAGCGAGATGCGCTACTACCTCCCCGAAGCGTACAGCGATTTTATATTCGCTATTGTGGTAGAGGAGTACGGCATAGTAATAGCCGCTTGCCTGATACTGTGCTACGTCATCCTGCTGTTTCGGGTGGGGGCAATGGTGCGCAAGGCTACGCACTTTTTTCCGGCCATATTCGCCGTTGGCATAATCACGCAGATTTCGCTGCAGGCGCTTGCGCACATGGCCGTAGCGACGGGCCTGATGCCGGTTACCGGACAAAATTTGCCGCTGGTGAGCAGAGGTGGCACGTCAATTATGGTTACATTTCTTATGTTTGGCATGTTGCTGAGCATAAGCCGCAGCTTAGAAAAAGAAGAGGCAGAGCAGCAGCGGCAGCAGCGGAGCGAAGCGCAGCCCGGCAGCGATGAAGAGAAGAAGGAGATGGAGAAGGAGACGAAAGCGCCGGACGGCAGCGAAGCCCTGGCGGTAGAAGCGCTCACAAATTTAAAACCTAACCCAACAGCATGAACGCTATAAGAATCATAGTAAGCGGAGGCGGCACGGGAGGGCACATCTTTCCGGCCATAGCGATTGCCAATGCGCTCAGGCTGATTGGCTTCGAGGTGGACATTTTGTTTGTAGGCGCCGAGGGCAAGATGGAGATGGAAAAGGTGCCGGCGGCAGGATACAGGATTGTAGGCTTGCCGGTCGTCGGGATAGAGCGGAGGATATTTTCGAAAAAAAACCTCTTGGCGCCGCTGAAGCTGCTCAGGAGCATCCGGAAAGCGGCGGCGATAGTGGGCGATTTTGCCCCCGCGGTGGTGATTGGCGTGGGCGGATACGCAAGCGCGCCTACCCTGTGGGTGGCGCAGCGCAGAGGGATACCAACGCTCATACAGGAGCAGAACTCCTACGCGGGGCTTACCAACAAGCTGCTCGCCAGGCGAGCCAAAAAGGTATGCGTGGCGTACGAGGGCATGGAGCGCTTTTTTCCGGCAACGAAAATTGTTTTCACCGGCAACCCCGTGCGCCAGGACCTGAGCAGCGTGGCGCCGCTGCGCGATGAGGCCATTGCGTACTTTGAGCTGGAGCCGGACAAAAAAACCATCCTCGTGCTGGGCGGCAGCTTGGGAGCGCGCACCCTCAACCGGAGCGTGCTGCACCACATGGCGGCCATTGCGGCAGCGCGCAGCGTGCAGCTTATTTGGCAGACAGGAGAGCTATACCGGCAGGACATTCAGCGCCAGCTAACCGGATGCGATTACGGCAACGTTAAGGTGATGAGCTTCATAAAGCGCATGGACTACGCGTACGCCGCGGCAGATGTGGTCATTTCGCGCGCCGGGGCCAGCGCTATTTCGGAGCTTTGCGTGGTGCAGAAACCCTGCATTCTCGTTCCGTCGCCCAACGTTGCCGAAGACCACCAAACCTCGAATGCGCTGGCGCTGGTAAGCAAAAATGCCGCCCTGCTGGTTACCGACGCAGAGGCCATACAGCGCCTCATCCCAACGGCGCTGCAGCTTGTGGGTAACGAGGAAAAAAAGCAGGAGCTGTCGCGCAGCATTGGCGAGCTGGCAGTCAGAAACGCCGCCGAGCGCATTGCCGAGGAAGTGGTAAAGATAATTGACAATTAATAATTAATAATTAATAATTAATAATTAATAATTATAAATTACGAATTGTCCATTGCCCATTATTAATTGTCCATTATTAATTGTTAATTATTAATTATTAATTGAAAAACGTTTATTTTATAGGCATCGGAGGTATCGGAATGAGCGCGCTGGCTCGCTACTTTTTGCACCGGAAAAAGCCGGTGGCAGGCTACGACCGGACGCGCACGCTGCTCACGCAGGCGCTGGAGCGCGAAGGCGCCGCTATTCACTACGAGGACAACGCCCTGCTGATACCGGATGCATTCAGGAGTAGCGGCAACAACACGCTGGTGGTGTACACGCCGGCGGTGGGCAGCGATTGCAGGGAGCTAGCGTTTTTTCGCAAAAATGGCATTAGAACGTTTAAGCGGGCAGAAGCCCTCGGCGTTATTGCCGCCGACAAAAAGCTGCTGGCGGTATCCGGAACGCACGGCAAAACGACCGTTTCTACCCAGCTGGCGCACATTCTCATGGAGGCGGGAAGCGGATGCAGCGCTTTTTTGGGCGGTGTATCCAAAAACTACAATACCAACCTGCTGCTTGCAGATAACAACCTGATGGTTGCCGAGGCAGACGAGTACGACCGATCGTTCTTGCACCTTTTTCCCGACGTTGCCGTGGTTACCTCCGTGGACGCCGACCATCTGGATGTATACGGCAGCCTTGAGGAGGTGCAGCGGGCGTTCAAAAATTTTGTGAGCCAGATAAAGCCAAGCGGCGCGCTGATTATTAAAAAAAAGCTGACGAGCAACGGCAAGCCGGTCTTCATGCAGCACTGCGACAGGCGCATGTACACCTACGCCTTCGACGAGCATGCCGATTTTTACGCCTTCAACGTTAAGCCCCTTGAGGATGGGTATTTTTCGTTTGACCTCTACATGTCCGGGCAGGTGCTTCGCGGCTGCACGGTAGGAGCGCCGGGGTGGGTGAACGTGGAGAACGCCGTTGCGGCGAGCGCCGCGGCGTGGGTAGCGGGCGTGAACATGCGGCGCCTGCCGGAGGCGCTCAAGAGCTTTCGGGGCGTACAGCGACGCCTCGACGTGCAGCTACGGACGCCAGGGATTACCTACATTGACGACTACGCGCACCACCCCGAGGAGCTGCGGGCGGCGATAACTTCGATACGAGGTATGTTTCCGAACAAAAAAATTACGGGAATCTTCCAGCCCCACCTCTACTCGCGCACGCGTGACTTTGCGCCGGAGTTTGCCGAAAGCCTGAGCCTGCTCGACGAGCTGATTTTGCTCGACATCTATCCGGCGCGCGAAAAGCCCATTGACGGCGTTACCTCGTCGCTAATTTTCGACAAGGTGAGCATCGCCAACAAGACGCTGTGCAGCAAAGACAACCTCTTAGAGGTTTTGAAGGGCAAGGATATGCAGGTGCTGGTAACGCTCGGCGCCGGAGATATTGACGCTATGGTGGAAAAAATAAAGGAAAAAATTGGAAAATTTTGAATTTTGAATGGCCTTGCTGCAATGGCGCAGGGCGCTATCATAGAGAACGGATTTAATTCAAAATTCAAAATTCAAAATTCAAAATTCAGAATGGCTTTAATTCAAAATTCAAAATTCAGAATTCAAAATTCGTATGTTGCTGCGCCGCTTGTAGCGGTAGCGCTGGTTGGCCTTGTGGCAACCATGCTGTACGTGCGCGAGCAGGCCGAAAAGGTGCTGTGCACCAATATTCGGGTGGCCATTGTCGATAGCAGCTTCAACAGGTTTGTGAAAAAGGAGGATATTCCCGCTATTTTTCGCAGGAGCGGCTTATCCTACTTCGGCAAAAAGGTAGGCGAAATATCAACCATGGAAATGGAAAAGGCGCTTGCGAAGCGCAGCCTCATTCGGCGCGCCGAGGTATACACCACCGCCGACGGAACGCTCCACGTGAACGTGGAGCAGCGCAGGCCTATAGTGCGGGTTTACGCCCAAAACGGACAGAATTTTTACATCGACAACGAAGGGTTTATCATCCAGCCCTACAGCAGCTACACCTCGAATGTGCCCATCGCAAGCGGGCATATCAAGTCGCCGTTTGGCGGCGGCTTCACGGGGAGCATGTTGGCTTTTTTTGAGGAGAAGAAAAAGAGCGATACGCTGCTTTGTCAGCTCTATAATTTTGCAAGCTACATCAGCAAGAGCAGCTTTTGGCAGGCGCAGGTGGAGCAAATTTACCTTACCGCGCAGGGAAAGGTAGAGCTGGTGCCGCGCGTAGGCGCGCAGATTATTCGCATGGGCACCTTCGAAAACTTTGAGTACAAGCTGCACAAGCTGGAGGTGATGTACGAAAAGGGAATGGCGCATAGCGGATGGAACGCCTACGAGGTGGTTGACCTTTCGTTTGGTAGGCAGGTAGTATGCAAGAGGCGGAAAACTTAGGGTATTTTTGGCAATATATTTTTTTAAGAAAATGGAACAAAACGATTACGTAACGGCAATTGATATTGGTACAACCAAAATTGCAGCCATCGTAGGCAAGGTTACACCCAACGGAAGAGTTGTGATAGAGGGGCTGCACTGCACGCACTCGCGGGGCGTGAGGCGTGGCCTGGTAGAAAATGTTGAGGACACGGCAGATTCCATCAAGAACTGCCTGGGCGAGCTGTACAAAAAGCTGGACTTGCGCCAGGAAAAGGTGGTTGTGGGCATTGCGGGGCGGCACATATCGGGCATGCAGAGCAGCGCAAAGACAATACGCACAAACCCCAGGACGGTTATCTCCGAGAAGGAGGTGGGCGAGCTGAAAAAGCAAATGTACAGCATTGCCCTAAGCCCGGGACAAAAAATCCTGCAGGTGATTACGCAGGATTACATCATTGATGGCGAGCCGGTGCAGAAGGCGGCAGGATGCACGGGGAACGTGCTTATCGGCAACTACTACATTGTGATAAGCGACGCCGCGGCTATCGAAAGGATACGCATGTGCATAAACCGCTGTGGGCTGACGCTCGACAACGTTATTCTGGAGCCTATCGCCTCGGCCGATGCGGTGCTCACCAGCGAGGAGAAGGAGGCCGGTACCATCCTGCTCGACATTGGCGGCGGCACCAGCGACCTGGTGATTTACTACAAAAATATTGTGCGGGCAACGGTGGTATTGCCCTGCGGAGGGGAGCTCATCACCGAGGATATTCGCGACGCCTACAGAATATCCAGGCAGATGGCCGAAAGGATTAAGTGCGACTATGGATCTTGCCTTGAGGATTGCTGCTCGGAGAACGTCATCATTCCGTACTACAAGGACACGGCAAGGCAAGAGATTGGGCATATCAACAAAAAAAATTTGGCCGGCGTTATCCGCGACCGCATGGAGCAAATCATCGAGGCGGTGAACCACATCATCTGCGAAAGCGGATTTGAGGATAAAATATCGAGCATTGTGATCACCGGCGGAGGGTCGCTGATGGAGCATTTGATCCCGCTCTTCCTGCTGCGCACAGGGCTTAGCGCGCGAATAGGCTACCCCAGGGTGCAGCGGGTAATCGACAACAACTCCCCCAAGCTTAGCCCCATCATGGCCACCAGCGTTGGGCTGATGATGAACGGCTACGTAGGCAGCGGCGGCAAAATCGGCAGGTTGGCAGATAAGTGGCCTACTCTAGGAAAGGTCGGAGACAAAATACAAAAATTTGCCGAAAAGTACTTTGATGAAAAAGCCGACCCGCACCGACTGTATTAGCTGCAGCCGGCGGCCAAAGATTCAAAGATTCAAAGATTCAAAGATTCAAAGATTCAAAGATTCAAAGATTCAAAGATTCAAAGATTCAAAGATTCAAAGATTCAAAGATTCAAAGATTCAAAGATTCAAAGA
>JAISAC010000004.1 GCA_031266935.1 Prevotellaceae bacterium | reverse complement strand
TTTTGAAAGGGGGGGTAGGTTTTTGAAAAGCAGAAAATATAACCCGTAACTAATTATATAATAGTGATATACAAGATAAAAGCCGACCGATTTTTAAGTTAGTCGGTTGGTAGTGATTTAATATATGTTACTAATTCCAGAGGAATTAAGTTGGTTGCCTTTTTAAGGGCATTAAAAATATTTCCCAAACCTGTTTGTATGCTCATACATTGGGCTGTAACCGTACCCGCAAACAAGCTCAAAAGACCTTTTTCAAGGCTGTACGTTAGAGGGTTTGACCATTTGTTCTTTTTCAGCGAGGAGCTTCTTAACCTGTCTGTAAAAACAGGGTGGATAAAAACCGGCGAAGCATTACACTGGGGTTACGATTTGGATTATTATGACAAAACAGGAAATGTTGATTTAAAACAAGATAAAATAGCTTTTCTTTCTACAGGAACGGAAAAAAGAGATTTCAAAACCATTTGCGCTGCTTTTACAAAAGCAAAACAACCATTAAGATGTTACGCCGCAGAATTTTATAATGGGGTAGATTATGCGTCATTTTTCAAAAGTTTTGAGCTTGACAAATCTTTGATAGAGATCATTTTGTTAAAAAAACGTATTAACTTAGTTGAACAAACCATTTGGGCAAATTGTATTGTAATTCCGTTATTGCCTTTCAATAAAGGAAAAATATATCCTTGCGGTCTTACATCATTAGTAGAAGCAATGGCTTTGGCAAAACCTGTAATCATCACAGATAATCCATATAATGGAATTGATGTTGAAAAAATTGGCTGCGGCATAAAAGTAGCGTACAATGATATTGACGGCTGGGTAAATGCTATAAAATATATTGCCGACCACAAAGAAGCTGCTATAGCTATGGGTAAAAAAGGGTATTATTTTGTTAAATCACAATACAATATGAAGATTTTCGGGAAGGAGCTGTCAAGCTATTTTACAAGAGAAATAGCTCGTAAGACTCTCTCTATGAGAGAAAAAAGAACTCTTGATGTTCGGGATGAGAAATTTTTCGTAACTTTACCGAAATTATAGTGGACAAATGATGTCAATGCAAAGATATGCTGTTAATCAACAACTGATAGAAACCGTTTTAGCATCAGTTAAAGCCGGCGAAGTTGCCATACCTGAAATTCAACGCCCTTTTGTATGGGATGCTTCCAAGGTGCGCGATTTGATGGACAGTTTGTATCAAGGCTATCCGGTAGGGTAGGTTATCTTATCGCATGGCGTAACCCTAGCATACGGTTGAAAGACGGTAGTACGGTGGAGTTATTGGATAATCTGCGAATGAATTGTGTGCCGGAGGAGATAATGGAAATGAAATTGTCGAATTATCAGGATTTTTTGTCGATACGGAGAAAGTTGATGGCAGAGAAAATAAAAGAGTATTACGAGTGGATGTGAAAATAATTTAGTAACCTTGCAAACTTTTAATGTATCAAAATGAGTAAATCAATCAATTTACAGGATATTAAAAATGGATTTCCGGGTTTAGATCCCGTAAGCGCCAATTATTGCTATGTAGCATGTATGGTTTGTTTACATAGAAATAACCATAGCGACGGAGTCTTATTAGACCTGAAAGGTGATACTGTCGCCACAATAATTCTGCAATGGGAAGATTGTTTTAATGACCAGATTGATAGAACATGGAAAGATCAGGAATATACAACAGAACATGCCGCAATTTGTATATCGGCCATGTTGGTAAAAGAATGTACGGATTATACTATCATTGAACGATCGAGGAAACATACAGGCTTCGATTACTGGCTGGGGAAAGAAAATGATATACCGTTTCTAAAGTCTGCCCGTTTAGAAATTTCAGGCATTTTTCAAGAAACAGAGCAGAATAATGTAGAAAAAAGATTTCAAATAAAGAAGAAACAAACAGAACAATCGGACAAACTCCAATTACCTGCATATATTTCAATAATAGAATTCAGTCAACCACGGGCATTTTTTGCAAAAAAAATAGTTTTATGAATATCAGAGAGCTACATAATAAGTCAATGGAATTAGCTGGTTTGGCTGATTTACGAAAAATGGAAGGGAATAAAGTTGAAGCCATGTCCTTATATGAACAGTCTTATTCTTTGGAATATGATGTTGCGATGAATGCGTATAAAGAACAAGTAGGCGAGCCTTCTGTTTCTGTCCTTTTAAGAAGCGCTGCCAGTCTTGCAATAAGTTGCAAAAAACTAAGGGAAGCTGAAAAATTAATTGCCTTAGCGCTTAGCGGCGAACCGCCTTTTGAAATTGCTGAAGAGCTTCGTAATTTACTTGAAAATGTTAATTTCCATAGACACCTTGAAGTGAAAGGTGCCGAACTGTCTGATGATGAGGTGCAGTTAGTAATAGCCGGTAGAGGAATTGGATACGGATATGCTAAAACAGATGAAATAATGAACAGAATCGACTGCTTTAAGGATTTGACCGTACGTACCATTGAAAGAATAGCGGGAAAAAGTTTCAGAAAAAATGGACCTGTATCACCGGAATGTAAAATTAATCCTTACATGACTTCTTTACAAGCGGCAAGTATGGCTTTCAGAATTAAATTTAGCAATCCACAAGAGTTTATATTGCCGGGTTTTGGCAGTTATGGTTCAATCATCGAAGATATTACGGATAATATATCTCTTATAAATGAAAATAAAATCAATATTTTAAAAGACAAAATAAAAGACACATCCTATTTTAATAACTTTATAGCTTTAACAAAAGAACTTGCTCCGGATGGGGATATTGTAAATCTTTTTGGTATAACCTCTATTAGAAGTGGACAGGAAAGAAAAACTCTTTTAACAGAGAGGAAGGAAAAACTATCCGAAGTGATAAGAATTAGCCAATCCGATGAAGATGCTTCCGGTAGGACAATAGACAAAGGTTCCAATCAAACCATTACGGGAATATTAAAAATTGCCGATGCGACTACGAATACGGTTAAAATTACGATTGATGGCACAGCTATTGCGTTGAAAGTTCCTGATGGGTTATCAGATATAGTGAAAAAATATTGGGATGAAAAAGTAACTGTAAAATACTATCAAAAGAACAAAAAAGATAAATTATTAGTTGACATAGAAGAATATAAAGAGTAATTACGTCGAACATAATTAGATATCTGCTATGTCTCTACACTCCATCCACCTCTATCACTCCGAAATCGAAAAATTAAAAGACTTCGGCGGCACAAAGAAAGAAACCGCTATCCGCAGCGCTTTCTACAACTTGCTGAACGACTATGCCCGTCAGCGGGGATTGGCGATGGTTGCCGAAGTCAGCATCAAAACGTCAGGCGGCAAAATCGTTACGCCCGACGGCACGCTCAAGGACAGCCTCCGGCAGGACTGGGGCTACTGGGAAAGTAAGGACGAAGCCGATGACCTCGACGAAGAAATCGAGAAGAAATTTGCCAAAGGCTACCCGAAAGACAATATCCTCTTTGAAGACAGCCGCGTTGCCGTGCTGATACAGAACGGCGAGGAAGTGTTGCGTTGCCACATGAGCGACGACAACGCCCTGCATCTCCTGTTGACGGAGTTTTTCTCGTTCGAGCGTCCCGAAGTGCAGAATTTCCGTAAAGCCATTGAGCTGTTCAAGCAGGATATTCCGAAGGTGACGGAAACCCTTCGGAGCATTATTACTGACGCTGCATTGTCAAACGTCGCGTTTGTAAAGGCGTTAATGTCCTTTTTGGAACTCTGCCGGGACAGCATCAATCCAGCTATTACCCGCGAGGATATTTATGAAATGATTATTCAGCACATCCTGACGGAGGATATTTTCAATACGATTTTCGATGAAACGCAGTTCCACCGCGAAAACAATATTGCCCGCGAACTCGAAAAGGTTATTGCCACGTTTTTTGCCGGCAACGTCCGTCGCGAAGCCCTGCGGGGAGTAAAGCATTATTACGATGCCATCAACGCTGCCGCCGCAGGCATTGCCGACCACCACGAAAAACAGAAATTCCTGAAAGTCGTCTATGAAACGTTTTACAGGAGCTATAACCCCAAAGCCGCCGACCGTCTCGGCGTGGTTTATACGCCCAACGAAATTGTGCGGTTCATGATAGAAAGCGCCGATTACCTCCTGCACAGGCATTTTGACCGATACCTCGAAGACCCCAATGTGGAAATCCTCGACCCTGCAACCGGCACGGGAACGTTTATCTGCGATATTATCGACTACATCCGCAGGGAAAAGCTGGAATACAAGTACCGGAACGAGCTGTACGCTAACGAAGTTGCGATTCTGCCATACTACATCAGCAACCTCAACATCGAATTTACCTACGCGCAGAAAATGGGCAGCTATGCCGAATTTGAGAATCTTTGCTTTATGGACACGCTCGACAATATGGGATTCAACTACAAAGGCAAACAAGGCGCTCTTGATTTTTTCTCGGAAGAAAACAGCAAGCGTATTCAAAAGCAGAATGAGAAAAAGATAGCCGTTATCATTGGCAATCCGCCTTACAACGCCAATCAAGCCAATGAGAACGACAACAACAAAAACCGCGAGTACCCCGAAATAGACAAGCGCATAAAGGATACCTTTATCAAATATAGCACGGCGCAAAAAACGAAGGCGTATGACATGTACGCACGTTTTTACCGATGGGCGTTCGACCGTCTGGACAGCAACGGCATTGTGGCGTTTGTTACCAACCGCAGCTTCATTGACAGCCGCACGTTCGACGGCTTCCGTAAAGCCATTCATCAGGAATTTGAGGCGGCTTACATTATTGATACCAAAAGTGATGTTCGCGCCAATCCGAAAATTGCGGGAACGACGCACAATGTATTCGGCATACAAACCGGCGTAGCTATCATGTTCTTAGTTAAGAAGCAAAAACGCGAAAACGAAAAATGCAAGATTCACTACATTGCCCTTGACGATTTTTTGCGCAAGGAGCAAAAGTTACAATGGCTTGCCGAAAATCCTTTAAAGAATATCCCTTTTGAAATCATCCGTCCCGACAAAAACAATAGCTGGATAAATATTGCGGAAAATGATTTTGACAGCTTATTGTCGCTGTGCAGCAAGAATGCGAAGCTGGGACGTGGGAATGAAACGCTGTTTGAGCTGTTTACGACGGGAGTTGTAACCGCTCGCGATGAATGGGTTTATGATTTATCAAAAAATAATCTTATTGCTAAAATTAAATATTTTATAGAACGGTATAACGCTCAAGTAAAAACGGGAAAAACAGATAATAATGCTTTAGATTATGCCATTAAATGGAGTGAAGCGCTGAAAGCTCATTTAAAAAGGAAGAAAAATTTGATTTTTGACCGCAAGATAATCTTTAATTCCCTGTATAGACCTTTTCATAAAGTCAACTATTATTCCGATAAAAAATTGTCCGACAGGCTTACATCCAATCATGTAGCCATTTTCGGCAAAACTTTGAATTTGGAAAACAGTTTGATTTCCATAAATAAAAACGGAAAAGATTTTTGGGTACTGGGAAGTAACCTTATTGTTGATTTGCATTTCACCGGCGACAGTCAGTGCCTCCCTCTCTACCGTTACGACGCTAATGGCAACCGCCTCTACAACATCACCAATTGGGGATTTGAGCAGTTCAAGGAGCATTATACAAAAGGCATGAGTGCTTTGAATCGCTTCACTAAAGAAGAATTAAATGAAATGAGCGATGATGAATTAGCGGAAGTCGGTTTGGATGAAGGTGAATTTTATCTGACTAAAGAATATATTTTCTACTACGTCTATGCCGTTCTTCACAATCCCGAATACCGCAAAAAATACGAGCCGAACCTGAAGCGCGAATTTCCCCGCATTCCATTCTATGACAATTTTCATCAATGGGTACGGTGGGGCGAACATCTAATGTATTTACACCTCAATTACGAAAATGTGAACCCATATCAATTACAGATTAAAAATCACGATTTACGGGATGGCGCCGTTCCCAAAACCAAGCTGAAAGCCGACAGGGAAGCAGGCATTATCATGCTCGACGAACAGACGGAGCTGCATGGCATTCCTGTCGAAGCATGGAATTACAAGCTCGGCAACCGCAGCGCCCTGGAATGGATTCTCGACCAGTATCAGGAAAAGAAACCCAAAGACCCGACTATTGCCAAACGGTTCAATACCTACCGCTTTGCCGATTATAAGGAGCAAGTCATTGATTTATTGAAGCGGATTTGCACGGTCAGCGTGGAAACGATGAAGATAATCGGAAAAATGAAAGGCAATAGCTATTCTCAATAGAGTTTATATTCAATAGACGCTTGCGCCGTCCCGTAGGGTGGGTTGTCAAGAATCTATGGGTAAATTTTAAAATTTGCCCCCCATAAATACGATATGGGATTGTTTTCCATCTCGAAAAGCATGCGGTTATGAAAATGCTGTATTGTTTTTTTGTTTGCAATCAAACTGACGATGCAAAATTACAATAGTAAATCCTTACAGGCAAATATGATTCGATTTCGGCTGATCCGCGATAAGGCAACCAGCGCTTCTTCTGCCTACCTCGGAATTATCCTTGCAATTCGTTTGGCTATGCGGCGCGTAGCAATTTTATCGGCCTGCGATACGATAAACCTCAGGCAGTCGAAGTACAGCATGATGTACAGCAGCGCGCTGCCCAGCCACATTACGCCAATGTTGAACCACATGGTGCCTATTTTTGCGCTGCCGAGGATTTTGTGCGGCGAGTAGAGGTGCGCTCTCCCGAAGCGCGACGAAGGCTCGCGAAAAATGGGGTCCTTTACCTGTACTAAGCGCCCGTCGTTGCTTACCCGTATTTTTTCAAAATCGTTTTGGTTGAGCACTACCTCCGCCACGGCGTTGTTGTGGTACCTGTGCTTGAGCGCCACCAGCGCCTGCTGCCCGCCCAGCTGCTGCTCCAGCTCCAGCACCTTGCTGTTGCGCCGGAGCGAGGTGGCGTTGGCTTGGGCGGATAGGGTTTGCCGCAGCGCCGCGAGGCTTTGCTTGAGCCGCTGCGCGTATTCGGGCGTATAGACGGCAAGGCTAAGGCTGTCGCGCGCGGGAAGCGCTATGCCGTACGGTGTGGCCATGCGCTGCGCCGCAGGCAGCTCGTTGCGCAGCAGCAGCAGCCTGTCGCCGGCCAGCGCGGGGTTGCTCTTTGCGTCGCGCAGCACGGCTCCGGCGTTGATTTCGAGCTGCGGAATGTAAAATCCGGTGGCGAATGAGAGCTGGCTGAGCTGCATGTCGCAGCCAAAAAAATGCTTTTCGTACAGGTTGTCGCTAAACTGCGCTACCGCAATGGCTTCGTACGCCCAGCGCGACACCATTGCGTCGGCAACTATCGGCACGTACGAGGTAGTGGAGAGCGCCTTGTGCAGCTTGTCGAAGCGCACCACAACGCCGCTAAACAGCAGCTGCGGCACCAGAATGAGCGGAATAAGGATGTATATGGCCACCTCGGAGTTGAGCGCCGACGAGATATTCAGCCCAATAAGGTTGGAGCACACCGAGGCCGAGAACATGATGGCGAAGAACTGCGGCGTAAGCCCGTCAATCTCCAGGATAGAGTTGCCCACAAGGATGAACGAGAGCGACTGTATGGCCGATACGATGAACATGACCAGCACCTTGGAGCACAGGTAGCTGTTGCGGCTGAGGTTCAAAAATTTTTCGCGCTCCAGCAGCTTTCGGTCCTTTATTATTTCCTGCGCGCTGGCCGTAAGCCCAAAGAAGATTGCCCCCACCACGCACATGAAAAGGTAGGAGGGGATGTTGACGTTTTCGCTAAAAACGTACTCGTTGGGGTTGCTCTGCGTACCGGCAACAAACTTGGTAAAGTAGCCCAAAATGAGCGCCAGCGTTGGCGCTTCGAGCAGCGTAATGAGCATGTACTGGTGGTTGGCAAGCTTTGCCCTGATGTTGCGCCGCATGAACACGAGCATTTGCTGTAGCCGTCCGGGAATTCTGAAGTCGTTTTTGGGCAGGTCGCTTTTGGGTGAATGCTCGCTCCAGATGCGCGGGTTGATTTTTTTCATGTACTGCCTGTACCACTCCTCTGCCGTACGCCGGCGCTTGCGGGTGAGGCGTCCGTACTCGTTGACCACGCGCGTTTCCACTATCCGCAGGATGAGATCGGGGTTGACGTTGCCGCAGGCTACGCACTCGCTCTCTTCGGGGTTGAGGAAGTGGGCGGCTTCCTTGAAGTAAACGATAGCGTCCATCGGGTTTCCCTGAAAAATTACGCGCCCGCCGTGGTCCATCACCAGCACACGGTTGAAGAGCTTGAACAGGTCGCTCGACGGCTGGTGGATGTTCACCACCACCAGCTTTCCGCGCATTGACTGCCGCTTGAGCAGCAGCATCACCTTTTCGGAGTCGATGGACGACAGCCCCGACGTAGGCTCGTCTACAAACAGCACCGATGGCTGCCGCATGAGCTCCAGCGCGATGTTGAGGCGCTTGCGCTGCCCGCCGCTGATAAACTTGTTGAGCGGATTTCCCACCTTGAGGTTGCGCGCCTCCACCAAGTCGAACTGCTCTATGGTGGCGGTAATTTCGTTTTCTATTTGCTCCTTGCTGTAGTCGCGGAAGCAGAGCAGGGCGTTGTAGTAGAGGTTTTCGTACACCGTGAGCTCCTCCACGAGCAGCTCGTCCTGCGGCACGTAGCCAATGGCGCCCTTTACGTTTTCGTGGTCGGTATGGATGTCGTGCCCGTTGATGGTGATTTTTCCCGTGCGCAGCTTGAGGTGCCCGTTGAGCAGGTTGAGCAGGGTTGACTTCCCCACCCCGCTGCCGCCCATGATGGCCACCAGCTCGCCCGAGCGCGCGTGGAACGAGAAGGGGTGTACGCCGTCCTTGCTGCCCCGAAACCGGTAGCTGATGTCCTGCGCAACGAAGGCTATTCCCTCGTCCTCCACGTTGTGCGTGAACGTGCTGACGACCTTGTTGTAGTAAATGGGGTCGATGCGGGGGCTGCGGATGACCGACCCCACGCCGAAAATGTACGACCTGCCTACGTTGAGGTTGCGCCCGTTGAGGAAAAAGTTGCTTGCGCCAAAGTACTTCACCAGCAGGGTGTTTGTACTTTCTATGAGGAGCACGAAGACTTTTCCTATCAACTTTTTGTTTTCCAGAAACCGGATGCCGGAGGTAGCGTAAGGGTTTGCATGCGACACCAGCAGCAGGTTTTCGTTCATCGGCATCGACTGCTCGTTGCCCAGCATAAAGCACATGCTGTTGTTAAACTCCCGCTCGCAGATGCGCAGCAGGCCGGCGAAGTAGCGCGTAGCCTCTACGATGTCGGTGGTAGCGATATCCAAATCACCTACAAATTCAATGATTTGCAGCACCATCCACACCTTTTGGTGCTGCTCGTTGTCGTGGTTTACGCTACCGGCAAGCTTGGCGAGGTGGTTGTAGAAAAGGGGCTTTGTTTGGGCGTGCGCCTGCTCAAGCTGGGCGTTATCCTGCTTAAAGCGGGCGTAGATATCATCAAATTGCTGTAAGAATATTTCGCTTTGCTCATCACTCAAGTCTTTATTTTCCAGAAAGCGGGCAAAAACGAGCTGTGCAGCTTGCTGCGTTATCTCAGCTTTAACCGCAAAAAGCGCAAAAAGTTGCGTTAGCGTTGTTAGTAGCGACTCGTTCAAGGGGGGATGCTGTTATATTATAGTTCTGTGCCCGCTCCATTTTTGCGCATCGGGCATATTTTTTGTCATTTTTTGCAAATATACGACTTTTCCTTCACATAAGAAATCCCCTCATGTTCTTCAGCACGCCAAGCTTTCGGTTAGCTTTGCCAGCTCTACGTACAGCCGCTGTATGGGCAGCCCCATCACGTTGTAGTACGACCCTTCGATGCGCTCAATGGCGGCGTAGCCAATCCACTCCTGAATGCCGTAAGCGCCGGCCTTGTCGTAGGGCCGGTAGGCCGATAGGTAGTAGGATATTTCATCCTCGCCCAGCTGCCGGAAGCGCACCTGCGTTGACGACAGGAACGTTACCGTTTTTTGGCTGCTGCGCAGGCACACGCCCGTGAGCACTTCGTGCACGCTACCCGACATGAGGCGCAGCATCCGGCGGGCGTCGGCCTCATCTTTGGGCTTTCCCAAAAACTCGTTCTTGCACCACACCAGCGTATCGGCGGTTATCAGAATATCTTTCGTGCCCAGCGCTTGCGGGTAGCGCTCGGACTTGAGCCGCGCCAGGAAAACAGGAACTTCATCCTTGGGCATTGCCGCCGGAAAAGTTTCGTCAACATGGTAGGGCGCGGCTACGGTAAACGCTACGTCCAAACCTTTAATCAACTCCTGCCGTCGCGGTGATTGCGAGGCCAAAATAAGCGTGTAGCTTTTCAGCTTTTCGTGAAGCATACTGCGAATAATTTTTTTACGTTATCGGATACTATGGAGAAAGGGAGGAAAACTTAAATGTAAACAGCAATAACCCTCCATTGCTCCAGTTGCCAAAGCACAAAGATAAAAAACCCCATAAGAAATCGTACGGAAAACAAAATTATTTGTGCAAGGAATATGGGCACCAACTTACTCACTTTCTTTTACATCAATTTCGGCTTTGTTTGAGTTAGCATACTTTGGAGAACACCACCCGCTACTTGCGACGGCGTTCTGTGTGCTTTTCCATTTGTCTTGATGAGCTACTATATGGATTATCTGTGATGATTACAGGTTTTGCCAAAGCCATTGCTTCTACTATGATCTCATGTTACGCAAGCATATAATTTTTGATAACTATAAGTTCTTTCCACGCCTGTTTTAAAGCATTAAAGTAAATCTTTCCCTTTAAGGCAAAATGATTCAGCTGGTATACAAACTTCAATCGCTCCAGTTTTATGTACGCTAATAAAGCAGCAAATAAATGGTTGGTTTGCGTGGTCACCGTTCGTGTGGGTGACTTTGCCAAAGAAGCGTTCTGCTTGAGCGACTTGTGATGCTCCTCTACGCTCCACCGTTTCGTACTCCCTAGCCAGCGATTTTACCTCTTGCCGCAAATCCTTTGAGAAATTCATTCCCTGACAGCATGCGCGTTATTTTGTCATGGGAAAGGGCCCCATCCAGCAGGTTCGACAACCCGGTTGCCCTAACCTGCCCAAAACTACATTAACAAGTAGTCGCTATACAAATCTAATTCTTTTTTCATACAGCTAAGGTGCGGTTACGAAAATTCTGCCTTTCAGGCAGCAGCATCAACGCCTGTCCCGCCCCCCGCAGGTCAACGACCTGCGGTTACGAAAATTCTGCCTTTCAGGCAGCAGCATCGACGCCTGTCCCGCCCCCCGCAGGTTGACCTGCGGTTACGAAAATCCTGCCTTTCAGGCAGCAGACTTGGCGCTATCTTGTTACCCAGCAGGTCGGTGACTTGCGGTTACGAACTGAGCGAAGCAAACTTGTGAACACCCTAAAAAAAATACGAAGCGAGTAAAACTATGATATTCAGGTAGTTGTAGCTTAAATTGACGACATTGGGCAACGCCCTACGAACAGGAAGCCGCTACATTCACATTAAGCCCTGAAGGGGCGTAATCAAATGGCGCGAAACAGATTACGCCCCGCTTGCCGTTATTTCTCTTTTCCCATTAACCTCAAAAAAAGATTTAGCCTTTCCCCCATTCATTCTCTATTCATTCCCCATTCATTCCCCTCCAATTTTACAGCCGTTTTACAGAAAAATGCAATATTCTCGCACGGCAGCGCCCTTTCTTGCCGTAATTTTGCCGCACACTTGATTGAGGTTTGAGGCAATGAATATGCGAATTTTCACACTGATTTTCCTTTCTCTACTATCATCGCTTTTTTCGGCAAAAGCTCACTACTTCCGTTCGTACAAGGTGGAGGACGGGCTGTCGCACAACAGCGTGTGGGCGGTTATGCAGGATTCGCACGGCTTTATGTGGTTCGGCACAAATGACGGCTTAAACCGCTTTTCCGGCAAAAACTTTAAGGTGTATAAGCGCCTGCCGAGCAACCCCGCCTCTATCGGCAACAACTTTATCCACTGCTTAACGGAGGACAGCAAGGGGCGCTTCTTTGTCGGCACCAAGCAGGGGCTTTACCTTTTTGCGCTCGAAACGGAAGAATTTTCGGCTGTTGATTTGGGCGAAGCGGTGAGCGTAAACGCCGTAACGGAGGACACCGACGGCAACATCTACGTTGCCACCCACGGGCAGGGCGTTTTTCTGCTGAACGCCGATTTGTCCGCAAGCCGACATTTTACGCCAAAAAACAGCAACCTGCCGACAGGTTACGTATGGACTATAGCGCAGGACCACTTTGGGGGCGTATGGCTCGGCACGGTGGGCAGCGGCCTGATCTTTTTCAACCGGCAGGACGAAACGTTTACCCCAATCCCCTCCGAAAAGGAATTTGGCGCCGTTTACAGCATTTTTGCCAACCGCGATAACCTCTGGCTCGGGCTGGGCGAAGGGCTGGGACGCTACAACTTCCGCACTAAAAAGCTCGTACGCTACGCTACGCCGCGCCTGCAAAACGTCAAATCTATCATTGAATTTTCCGACCACGAGCTCATTATGGGTTCGGACAGGGGGCTGGTGGTTTTTGACCGGACAACGGAAACGTTCGACCTGCTGAACGCCAGCTCCAGCTTCGACAACCTGACCGACAAGTCGATTTTTGCCATTGCCCGCGACCGCGAAGGCGCGTTCTGGATTGGAACGTACTTTGGCGGCGTGAACTACTTTTCGCCCGCCATCAACAGCTTTGCCTACTTCTACAGCACGCCCGAGGGCGAGCAGACGAAAAATATTGTGAGCAGCTTTGCCGAAGACGCCGACGGAAAAATTTACGTCGCCACGCACAACGACGGCCTGTCGGTGTTCAACCCGCAGACGTCGCGCTTTGAGCGCCAAGCTTACAACCTTGACTACCACAACATCCAAACCCTGCTGCTTGACGACAAAAAGCTCTACGCCGGATTTTACGGCAAGGGCATTGCCGTGCTGAACGCGCAGCAGGGGCGCATTACCGGCGGCGCCGAGCTGAAGGCGCTAAACGCCGTATCGGTTACGTACATCTACAAAACGGCAAAGGGCGATGTGCTGTTTTGCTGCGAAGACGGTACGCGGGCGCTGTCGGCCGACGGCGAGGTTTCGGCGCTGAGCTACTTAGCAAACAAGCCCGTAAAGTGCGTTATCGAAGATTTGAGCGGCGCGCTGTGGTTTGCCACACATGCCGGCGGGCTGCTGCACGTGTCGGCCGACGGAAAGCAGACGTGGTTTGCAAACGACCCGAACAACCCGCGCTCGCTTCCGAGCAACAACGTGAACTGCGTTTTTCAGGACTCAAAATTCCGCGTATGGGCCGGTACGGAGGGCGAAGGGCTGGCGATGTTCAACCCGAAAACGGGCGGTTTTGAAACCATCTACAACGAAGCGTCGGGGCTGCCCTCCAACATCATTTACTCCATCCTCGACGACGCCGAGGGCAACGTTTGGGCAAGCACCGCCGGCGGGCTGGTGCGCATTGCGGACAACCACGTTTCCACATTCGGGTTTATCAGCAGCTTTGAGCGCATAGGCTACAACGCCAACTGCGCCCTGCGCACCCGCGACAATCGCCTGTACTTTGGCGGTACAAACGGATTTATCGTATTCGACCCCAAAGAAATAATCGTCAACAACGCGAAGCCTGCGGTAGCCATTACCGATTTTCAGGTTGCCGGAAAGCCGCTTGCGGCGTGGCGCAATGGCGGCAATGTCGGCAAAAAAATCGCGCTAAAGCATAGCCAATCTACGTTCAGCTTCGATTTTGTGGCGCTGAGCTACCTCTCGCCCGCGCAAAACCGCTACGAATACATGCTCGAAGGGTTTAACAGGGAGTGGATTAAGAGCACGGAAAACCGCGCAAGCTACATGAATATTCCGCGCGGCAGCTACACTTTCCGCGTACGCGGCACGAACAACGACGGCGTGTGGAGCGATACCGCCGAGCTGCGCGTGCGCGTGAAGCCCGCCTTTGGGCTGTCGCCGCTGATGATTACGTTTTACTTTTTGCTCGCCGCCGGCGTGGCCTACTACCTGCTATTGCAGTACAAGCGCCGCCTTGACGTAAAAAACCGCGAGAAGCTGGTAAAAGTTCAGGCGGACAAGGAAAAGGAAATTTACGAGGCAAAAATCGAGTTCTTCACCAACATTGCCCACGAGATACGCACTCCGCTATCGCTCATTGCCGCGCCGCTCGAAACCATTCTCGCTTCGGGCGACGGCACCAAGCAAACGCGCCGCAACCTTGAAGTCATTGAGCGCAACGCCAACCGCCTGCTGCAGCTCATCAACCAGCTGCTCGACTTCCGTAAGATTGAGGAGGATATGTTTCACTTCAGCTTTCGCCGCCAAAATGTGGTGCAGATAGCGCGCGAGGTATATAGCCAGTACCGCCAAAATGCCGAAATGGCAGGCATACAGATGGAGCTGGTTGCCGAGCAGGAAAGCATTGAGTGCCGCGTGGACAGGGAAGCCACCTATAAAATTGTGAGCAACCTGATTTCCAACGCAATGAAATATGCAAAGGAGAAAATTACGGTAAGCGTGTATCGCCACCGCAGCGAAAGCCCCGATTTGCCGGAGCAAGCGGCGGGCGGCGAGGGCGAGCTGCTGGCCATTTCCGTTGCCGACGACGGCGCAGGGATGGAGGATGCGTACTTGCAGAGAATTTTCGAGCCATTCTTTCAAGTCCACGACAAAAGCAACGGCGTAAAAACCGGCTCGGGCTTGGGGCTTCCGCTGTCGCAGTCGCTTGCGGAGAAGCACGGCGGAAAAATCACCGTGCAGTCGGAGCTTGGCAAGGGAAGCGTGTTTACGCTGACGATACCGTTAGTTGCCGGCGAGGAGGAAGAGGCGGAAGTTCCCCTTAGCCCCCCGCACAGGGAGAAGAAAAAGTCCGCCCGCGAAAGAGAGGAGGATGAGCTGAAAACTTCCCTCCTAATAGTTGAGGATAACGCCGAGCTGCGGCAGTTCCTCGCCAACGCGCTCGAAAAAATTTACAGCGTTTACCAAGCAGAGAACGGCGTAAAAGCGCTGGAAACGGTCGAGAAAGAAAACATCGACATTATCCTCTCCGACATTATCATGCCCGAAATGGACGGCCTGGAGCTGAGCAACCGCCTGAAAAACGACCCCGCCACGTCGTACATTCCCATTATCCTGCTTTCGGCAAAAACCGACACGCAGACCAAGATTGAGGGGCTGAAAAAAGGCGCCGACGCCTACCTCGAAAAGCCGTTTTCGGTGGAGCAGCTCAAGGCGCAGATAAGCAGCATTGTCGAAAACCGCGACCGCATGCGCGCCAACTTTCGGAAATCGCCGCTGGACTACTTCCGCAAAAACCGCGAAACGAACGACAACAGCGAATTTATCGGAAAGCTCAACAAGCTGATACTCGACAATATGCTGAACAAGGATTTTTCCATCAACAACCTTTCGGAGCAGTTTTTTATGAGCCGGTCGAGCTTCCATAAAAAGATAAAAGGCGTTACGGGGGTAACGCCCAACGACTACATACGCAGCGTGCAGCTCACCAAAGCCGCCGAAATGCTTGCCTCCGGCAAGTACAAAATCAACGAGGTGTGCTACATGGTGGGCTTCAACACGCCGAGCTATTTTTCGAAAATGTTCTACGAGCAGTTTGGGAAGCTCCCGAAAGAGTTTGTAAGTGAGTGAGCAGGTACCCGCCGCGCCGTCATTCCCGCGCAAGCGGGAATCTCCGCCCATGCGGCATGCCGTCATTCCCGCGCAAGCGGGAATCTCCACCCATGCGACCACCGCACTTGGGTGCTGAGGAAAAGGAGATTCCCGCTTTCGCGGGAATGACGGCGCGAGGCATGGCGAGGCATGTAGAGACGTGGCGCGCCGCGTCTCAACGGTGGCATGGCGAGGCGAAGCTGATTTCAACGAAAATTCATGATAAAAAACTATGAAAACTATGAAAATCGCAAATTGTAACTTTTTGAGCTGTAAAGCTGCTGCCCTGGCTCTCTGCGCTTTGCTACTTGCGCTAAATGCAGCGGCGCAGGGCAAATCGGTTTCCGGCAGGGTTACCGACGAAAACAGGGAGCCGCTTATCGGCGTAACCGTTCAGGTCAAAGGCACAAGCATTGGCGCTATGACCGACACCGACGGAAGGTTTCAAATTCAGGTTCCCGACAAAAACGCCGTAGCAATATTTTCGTACATCGGCTACAGCCGGCAGGAAATTGTGATAGGAGAGCAGAGCGTGCTCAACGTCGAGATGTCGGAAACCAACAACCTGCTCGAAGAGGTGGTGGTGGTTGGCTACGGTACGCAGAAAAAAGTGAACCTTGTGGGCGCGGTGTCGGCGGTTCAGGTAGATGAAAAAATTTCGGGGCGCTCCGTTCCCAACGTTTCGTCGGCCTTGCAGGGACTGATGCCGGGCTTGCAGGTTACGCAAAACTCCGGCATGGCGGGCAACAACTCGGCCTCGCTGCTCATCCGCGGGCTTGGAACGGTGAACAACGCCAACCCGCTGATTGTGGTTGACGACATGCCCGACGTGGATATTAACCGCATTAACATGAACGATATCGAAAGCATTTCGGTGCTGAAGGACGCCGCCGCCTCGTCGGTTTACGGCTCGCGCGCCGCCAACGGCGTTATCCTCATCAAAACAAAATCGGGGAAAAACGCAGGCAAAACGGGCGTCAACGTCAGCGCCTCCTACGCTTGGGAAAATCCTACGCAATCCTACGAATTTATGGCCGACTACGCCCGGGCGCTGACGCTGCACCGCCTTTCGGCCATGACCACCAAGAGCGACGAGACCCAGACTTTTAAGCTCGGCACAATTGACGAATGGTTAGCCATGAGCATGATTGACCCCGTAAAGTATCCCAACACCGACTGGTTTGACCTGATTATGCGCACCGGCAGCATACAGAACTACAACGTCTCGGCGAGCGGAAGCGACGAAAAGGCAAACTTTTTTGCCTCCATCGGCTACATGAAGCAGGAGGGGCTGCAAATCAACAACGACTTTGACCGCCTCAACCTGCGCTTCAACTTCGACTACAAGCTGTTTAAGAATATCACCACCGGATTTAAGTTCGACGGCAACTGGAGCAACTATCAGTTTGCGCTCTCCGACGGATTTACCAGCGGCGGCAGCGACTACAACATGGATATGCAGAACGCCGTTGCGGGAATTTATCCTTACGACGCCGAGCGCAACCTTTACGGCGGCGTGATGGCCTACGGCGAAGACCCTACCGCCTTCAACCCTGTGTCGTTTTTCAATACGCAGCTAAAGGAGCAAGACCGCCAGGAGGCAAACCTCTCCACCTACTTGGATTGGGAGCTGCTGACGGGGCTTACGG
The DNA here is from genome assembly GCA_031266935.1 of Prevotellaceae bacterium. GTDB lineage: Bacteria > Bacteroidota > Bacteroidia > Bacteroidales > UBA932 > JAITMY01. The sequence continues at coordinate 6,472 of JAISAC010000004.1, read as the reverse complement.
CGCACGTGGATTACAGCTTGAGCTACTACAACCAATTCAAAAAAGACGCGCCGATACCCAACCAGGCGTACAACTTCCAGACCGAAAGCTACACAAGCCGCTACTACGTGGGCAACAATGCGGGCATTTCAAACACCACCAACACCGGCTACAAAACCCTGCTGAACGCCCGCCTGAGCTACACAAAAAAATTTGCCGACGCGCACGACCTGAGTACGCTGTTTGTGTATAGCGAGGAATCGTGGTTTAACCGCTACCAGTACGCTTACCGCGCCGACCGCATTTACCCGACGCTCTCCGAAATCGACGCCGCGCTGACCACCACGCAGGCCACCGGCGGCTACTCCGACCGCGAGGGGCTGCGCTCGTTTATAGGGCGCGTGAACTACACCGCCTGGGACAAATACCTGCTTGAGGTCAACTTTCGCTCCGACGGCTCGTCGAAATTTTATCAGGTGGGCGGCAACGCTACGGCCTACGGATTTTTTCCCTCCGCCGCGCTTGGCTGGCGCTTTTCGGAGGAAAGCTTTATTAAGAACCTTACCGGCAAATGGCTCGCAAGCGGAAAGCTACGCTTCTCGTACGGCGGATTGGGGAACAACAGCGGCGTTGGCAAGTACCAGCAGCAGGAGGTGCTCAACCAAAGCAACTATATGCTCGACGGCGCAATTGCCAACGGCTTTGTCTATACAAAAATGCTGAACGAGGACTTGACGTGGGAATCGACCTACGTTGCCAACGCGGGGCTTGACCTGGCCTTCCTGAACGGAAAGCTCTACGCCGAGTTCGACTACTACGACCGCCTCACCCAGGGAATGTTGCTCGACTCGGACATGTCGCTTTTGCTCTCCGGCGCGTACGAAAAGCCTAAGGCAAACCTCGGCGACCTGCGCAACCGCGGCGTGGAGGCCAACATTACGTGGAACGACAGGGCAGGTGCGCTGGAGTATTCCGTCAACTTCAACGCCTCGTATAACCGCACCAACCTCGAAACGTGGAGCGAATACCTCGGCAAGGGGAATGTCTTCCTCGACATGCCCTACCAGTTTGCCTACACCTACTTGGACAACGGCATTGCGCAGACGTGGCAGGACGTTTACGACGCCGCCTCGCAGAACGCTACCCCGGGCGACATTGTCCGCTTGGACGTAAACGGCGACGGGCGCGTTGACGGTAACGACAAGGTGGCCTACCCCGAATACCAGCGCAACCTGCCTACAACCAACTTCGCGCTCAACGCTTCGCTGGCATGGCGCGGGTTTGACTTTGCAATGCTGTGGCAGGGCGCAACCGGACGAAAGGATTTTTGGAAAAATAACTACAACGTTCTCACCCTGCCGGAGTACCGCTACGCCTCCACGTGGATGCACTGGAACGAGCCTTGGAGCTACGAGCGCCGCAGCGCCTCCATGCCGCGCCTCGGCGGATCGGTCAACAACCGCGACGACGCCACGTTCTGGCTTGACGATATGAGCTACCTCCGCCTCAAAAATATTCAGCTGGGATATACGCTGCCAAAAAAATGGACGGAAAAGGTAAAGGTTGAAAAATGCCGCATTTACGGAAGCGCCGAAAATCTGCTCACCTTCACCAAGTACCGCGGCCTCGACCCCGAAAAGAACGGCAACGTAAGCGATATGTATCCGCTGTGCAGGTCGTACTCGGTTAACCTGAGCATAGGATTTTAGATAATTAATAATTAACAATTAATAATTAACAATTAATAATTAACAATTTAAGAAATATGAAGCCTATTTTGAAGAAAATGTCGATGAAGCCTTTGCTGTCGTTTGTTTTTCTGATGCTGCTGACGCTATCGGGCTGCAATGGCGACCTCCTCGACCAAAAATCGACCACGCAGCTGCCGGAGTCTGAGTTTTGGAGATCTGTCTCCGATGCCGAGTCGGGGCTTAACGGCTTGTACTCCGATGTGCGCTACGTTTTCAACCGCGATTACTACCTCGACTCGCACGGTGAATTTGTGAAGTCGCGCGGTAACTCGTTTTTGGCAAAAAACTACCAGGGCGGCGCGTACGCGGGGCTTTGGTTGCGCGAGCCGGTGGGCTACGGCGGCGGCTACGCCAACATGTACCAGTTTTGCTACGGCAGCGTCAACCGCGCAAACTACGTAATTGACAACGTACAAAAAATGCTCGCCGAAACCGTTGGCGAATCGGACAAAAAGCAGCTGGAGCGCATTATTGCCGAAAGCAAGATGCTGCGGGCGCTGGTTTACTTCCGCCTGATTTCGATGTGGGGCGACGTGCAGTACTTCGATTTTCGCGTATATAAAAACGAGGAGGTGCAGAGCCTGCCGCGCACGCCGATTGCCACCGTTAAGGACAACATTATTGCCGACTTGACGGAAGCTTTCGGCGCGCTTCCCGAAAAGTCGGCTACCGTTGGCCGCGCCTCGAAGTACGCCGCGCTTGCCCTGCGCGGAAAGGTTTACCTCTACTGGGCCAGCTGGAACCGCTACGGCTGGGACGAGCTCGATACCTTCACGCCGAGCGAAGACGAAGCAGCAGACGCCTACCGCAAAGCCGCCGACGACTTCGGCCACGTTATTGACGACTACGGCCTGACGCTTTTCCGCAACGGCGAGCCGGGCGAGTGCGACGAACTCGGGAAAGCCGAAAAGCTGCCCAGCTACTTTGAGCTGTTTTTGCCTACTGCCAACGGCGACGACGAGTTTATCCTCGCCTTCAACCACGGCGGCACGGGCACCAACCAAAGCGACGAGCTGATGCGCGACCTCGCGGGGCGAACCGTAGAGTATTCGCAGTGCTGGGTATATCCCACCTTCAACATTGCCGACCGCTACCAATCTACTGAAACCGGCGACTTCTGTCCGCCCTTAGAGCCGGCAAATCCCGCTACCGACCTCGCGGCGCGAACAAAACCCAACTCCGCCGTCAACCCGCAGAGCTACGCCAACCGCGATTACCGCATGAAGGCGTCAATTATGTGGGATTACGAAATGTGCATGAGCCTGTATGCGAAAAGAGAAACCGGATGGTCGCCGTTTATTTACAAAAATTGGGGGCAGCCCATCGAAATCGACGGCCAAACCTACACCACCTACAACACCGACGGCACAAATTCCGGCTACGTTTTCCGCAAATTTGTGCGCAATTACGCCGGTCAGGAGCGCTCCGAAGGCGATTTCAATTGGCCTGTCATCCGCTTGGCCGACGTGTACCTGATGTACGCCGAAGCCGACAACGCGCTAAACGGGCCGCAGCAAAAGGCCATTGAGCTGGTCAATAAAGTTCGCCATCGCGGAAATCTTCCCGCGCTGGCCGCCGAAAAAACGGCAACAGCGGCGGATTTTTTCGAAGCGATAGAGCAGGAGCGCATTGTAGAGCTGCTCGGCGAAGGGCAGCGGATGTTCGATATTCGCCGCTGGCGAGCCATTGAGCGCATTTACGGCCAGCCATTCGGAGAGGGCAGGAAGGTGTTCGATACGCACGGAACGGTTGTAAATCAATACTACGTGAACTTTAACGAGTATGCCTACCAGCGCTGCTACATTTTCCAAATTCCCGAGTCGGAGCGCGACAAAAACCCAAATCTGTCACAAAATAAACCGTTTAGATAATTAATAATTAATAATTAACAATTAATAATTACGAATATGGCTACTTTTTCAAAAAAAATATCGCTGATATCTTTGCTGTCGTTGACGCTACTGATGTCGCTGGCAGTGGTGGGATGCTCCGGCAGCTACCCCATCGACGAAGACGGGCTGCTCGTTACCGACCGCGCAGAGTGCTACGTGAGCAACTTTGAGCTGCTCGGTACCGACCACCTTACCGTGCGCGTGGAGGGTGAGCTGCCCGCTATCGACACCGCTGCGTGTACGATAAATATTAAAACAAAATTCGGAACGGATTTAAAGCACCTCTACCCGCAGTTTTCGCTGGTAACAGACGCCAAGCTCGAACCGAAAATCACCGGCCTGACCGATTTTTCCGACCTTGAGCGCCCCCGCCAATACACCGTTATTTCGGGCAACCGCAAAGTGCGGAAAACCTACACCATTTACGTTGAAGTAGAACATTTGTAAGCTGAAAAAATAAAGGATATGAAATCTCTTTCAAAAAAATTGCCGACGCTGCTGCTGGCGTTTTTGCTGCCCCTGACCTCCTTGACGCCGCTGGGCTGCACCGAAAAAGACACGGAAGTTGCTTTGCTCAGAAACGACTGCCTCAAGCGCAGCGTTGGCCCCAACGTTGTTGGATTAGACATTGAATTTGCCTACGCCATGGCGACGCCCTACGGCGCAGGGCGTATCGTTTCGGCATGTGTGGAGGCCGACGTTGCCGGCGCGCCCGAAACGTGGCTCGAACACCGCTCCTACCACACCGACCGCGAAACCGGCGCGGACGTGGGCGTGACCGTCGGAAATCCTTCGGTAAACGACGGCAACCGCACCACCGTGGAGTTTACAGTCGATACCTGCGCCGCCACGCTGCGCTACTACTACCGCATTCCCGAGGAGGCGCGCGGAAAAAGCGTTACCTTTACTTTTTCGGCAACGTCAAGCGCCGGCGAAACGGTTTCGATGAAAATGGGGCCTTACGCAATTTCAAAAATGGACATTAAGAAAAATATTTCTGCGAGAAGAGCAGCCCGCTTTCTTTCCATTGAAGATATGGCGGTTTACAGCGCCGCAGACGCCGCCAAAATACCGGAAAAGATTGATTTGGTATACTTGCGCCCCGATGGCAATAGCCCGTACTACAACACTATCGGGCCTGCTTTTGTGTCGCCCGCTGCCGACCCGCAGTATATGCCCGGCGTAACGTTGCCTGCAGGAGCGACTAACGATACGAAAATCCGCAAGGAGTACGGCGTACACGATCGCCACCTGGCAACCCTCGACGGTCAGAATGCCGTATCGTCGGGTGTTTTCATTGACGATGTTGATTTTGAAACAATCAAGCTCGACGATATGCCCGATTATGCGCTTGGCTTGCGGCAGTACTCCTGCCTGTGGGTAGAAACGCACGACGGACGGTACCGCGCGTTTATTTATATTTCGGCTCTTAATGGCGACGGGGTTACGAGCTGCACCATTCACATCAAAAGGCTAAAAATGAAATGAAGCGCCTGATTGCCATGCTGTCGCTTTTGGCCGGCAGCGCGGCGGGAGTTTATGCTTCCTCCGCCATGCACCCCGACGAGCAGCTCGAATTTGTAAAAACCCAAATCGAAGCGAAGCGCGAGCCGTTGTATTCGGCTTACCTGCAGTTAATCCGCTATGCCGACTCCGCTCTGAGCGAGCCGCAACATGCGCTTGCCGATTTCGCCGTACCGGGCTTCTACGATAATCCGCACGAGCACCGCGCCAGCTCGCTCGCCATTCAGCGGGACGCTTTTGCCGCCTACGCCTCGGCGCTGGCCTACGCGCTTTCGGGCGAAGAAAAGTACGGCGCAAAGGCCACTTACATCCTCAACGCATGGTCGCGGGTCAACAAAAAATACTCCGAGCACGACGGCGTTCTGGTAATGACCTACTCCGGCGCAGGGCTGATGGTTGCCGCCGAGCTGATGAAGGACGCCGCGCTTTGGAGCGAAAGCGACAAAAACGAATTTAGCAGGTGGGTAAGCTCCGTTTACCAAAAAGCCGCAAACGAAATCCGCACCACGCCGCACGTCAACAACTGGGCAGATTGGGGGCGCTTCGGCTCGCTGCTGGCCGCCTCGTTTTTGGGCGACAGCGCCGAGGTTGCCGAGAATATCCGCCTGATAAAGGCAACCCTGTTCGAAAAAATTGCGCCCGACAGCAGCCTGCCCGACGAAACCGGGCGCGGGGGCAACGGAATTTGGTACACCTACTTTTCGCTCGCCCCAATGACCGCCGCCTGCTGGGTGGCCTACAACCTGACAGGCGAAAATCTGTTTGCGCTCGAGCAAAACGGCGTGTCCATAAAGGCGGCGCTGGATTACCTTGCTTACTACACCGACCACCCCGCAGCGTGGAGGTGGAGCCGCAACCCCAACACGCCCCGCCAAAAGGAAGAACCCTGGACGTACAACCTGCTCGAAGCAATGTCGGGGCTTTACGGCGACCAGCGCTACGTGGAGCAGGTGCGCGGCAAGCGCCCGCTTATCTACCCGCGCCACCACTTTGCGTGGACGTTCCCAACGCTGATGCCGCTAAATCGGTTATTTCCCGATCATGGTCTTCCATCCGCTTGGGGGGACGGAAGCCCGCAAAAATAATCGGTCATCCCGTCCCTAAGCACTTATTTTGAAGTTGCCGAGCGAATATTTTTTCTATCTCTGTTCGCATGTCCATGAAACATATAAGGTTATATAGGAGTGGTGGTTTTGTCGTACACCCGTTGCCGCTCTAAACCTTGTATATACGCAAAAAAGAGCTACTTTTGCAGTAGCGAATTTTGTAAGCAACCCGAGTTACTTCACTACAAATTATTATTGCTATTATGATGATTATAGCCAA
>JAISAC010000067.1 GCA_031266935.1 Prevotellaceae bacterium | reverse complement strand
AAAAACTTCAAGTTATGATGAAAAGAAAAAGAATTGACATAAAGCAGCTTCTGCTGTTGCCCCTGCTTTGCTGCATCCCGGCGTTGCTTTCCGCGCAGGCGGGAGCTACCTTCACGCTGGCAAACTCATCTTCGTTTGCCCGCACGGACGAGGCGGTGGAAGTTCCCGTGTCCGCCGAGGTGTTTGGGGCATTGTCCACTCTGGCGCTGTACGACGAGCACAACGCGGTTGTACCCTATCAGGCTCTGCCCGGCGGCGAGCCGAAAATCATTTTTCAGGCGACAGTGGGCGCATCTGCCACCGCCGTTTACACGCTAAAATCCGGTACGCCGACAGCCGCCGCCGCCAAAACGTATGGCAAGCAGGTAGCCACGCGGTACGACGACGCCGCGTGGGAAAACGATTTGGCGGCCTACCGCATGTACAGCAAAAAGCTGCTTACGTCGGAGCCGAACACCGCAAACGGCGTTGACCTCTGGCTGAAAAAGCAGGCCGCGCCAATAATTGATAAAATGTACACGTACGCCGACTATCATTCGGAAAAACCGGAAGGGGTGGACGCCTACTCGGTTGACGGCAAAACGCTGGGCGCCGGCGGCATAGCTGCCTACGCCAGCGGCAAGCTATGGCTGCACGATCCGTACGACAGCTACCTGCTGATTGCGAATGGCCCCCTCCGCACGGAATTTCTGCTCACCTACCATAACGTTGAAGTTGCCGGCGATTTTTACACCAAAACGGTGCGGATAACCGCCAACGCCAACGGGTTGCTCAACAAAGCTGTGGTGAAGCTCACGGGCAAGGCAAAGGCTATGCAGCTGGCGGCAGGCATTTACAAACATTCGGCCTCCAAATTCGGCAACGCCAACCCCGTTGCCTTCCAGTCGGAGCCTAACCTTATCGGCTTTGCCGAAAGCAAAAGCGAAGGCACCGTTACCTCGCCCAACGCCCGCATTTTTGAGGGCGTTTACATGCCCGGATCCACCACGGTGAGCACCGTGAGCGACCACTTAGTGATTACGTCCGATTACGTAGTGGGCACGGAATTTACCTACTACTTTGGCGGCGGGTGGAATATTTTCCCGTCCGGCAAGTATGCGAGCGACAACGCCTGGTTCGACGCGCTAAAGCAGTTTAAGGAAGCCGCGCAGCAGCCGCTTTACAAAACGCTTTTGCCCACAAAGGCGGAGGTGGTTAACGCGGCGGTGGGCGTAAATAATGCGTGGATAGCCCAAAATCCTACTCCGGGGAATAACCTCTGGGCGCGGTCGGTATATAACGCCGGGAATATTGATTTCTACAAGGTTTACCGCCAAAAATCTTACCTTGACTACGCCAACCGATGGGCAGCTGCAAATGGCTGGGCTGTCAGCGGCGGCCCGGGCACCTCCGACGCGGACAACCACACCTGCGGCCAGACCTACATTGACCTTTACAGCATGGACGAGGTCAAAGCGCCGGAGAAAATACAGGCAATCAAAGCCGCCATTGACAACCGGATAGCCAACAACCCGAAATCCGACGACTGGTGGTGGATTGACGCTATGTTTATGGCAATGCCAACGCTTACGCGCCTGGGGGTGGTTTATAGCGATACAAAATACTACGATAAGATGTACGCCCTGTTCTCCCATATCCGGGACAGCTTGATTGTTGTGCCCACCCGCACCAACTTGTGGCCGGCAGCTTACCAAACCCAGTACGGCGCAGGCCCCATTCTGCGCGGATACGAGGCGCACTGCGGCCTGTACAGTAAAGCAGACGGGCTTTGGTGGCGCGACTGGGGCTATCAGCCCAACGTGCCGCCCAAGAAAGAGCCGGGGGACGCCAGCTCCGACGTTCCCAAGCAATCGCCAAGCGGCAAAAACGTGTACTGGTCGCGCGGCAACGGCTGGGCTTTGGCGGCAATGGCGCGTACGCTCCAGCTACTGCCGGCAACCGACGCGCACCGGCAGGAGTACGTAAATGTGCTGACAGGCATGGCCGCCGCCCTGAAAACCCGCCAGCGCGACGACGGCTTTTGGAACATGAACCTCGACGACGCAGCCGATAACCCCGGACCGGAAACCAGCGGGACGGCTTTGTTTACCTACGGCTTGGCCTGGGGTATAAACAGCGGCCTGCTCAACAGCGACGAGTACTTGCCCGTAGTCGCTAAGGCGTGGAGTGGCTTATGCGCCATTTCCGTTCAACCAAGCGGAAGCCTGAAATATACGCAGAACGTTGGCGAAAAGCCTATCCCGATTGGCCAGCTTGCCGGCAGCTCCGTTGACTTTGGCGTAGGCGCTTTTCTTTTGGCCGCAAGCGAAGTGGTGAAGCTCGCTCCCGGCAGCATGCCCGAAATTCCGGTAACGCCGCTAACGCTGGAGGCGGTAACCATGCTGGATTCCACCCACCTGCAAGCAACTTTCGACAGGGACGTCGATTCGGTTTCGGCCCAAACGCCGTCCGGCTACAGCGTTAGCAACGGCGCTACCGTAAGCAGCGCAACGCTTACGGGAGCAAAAACGGTAGCGCTTACGCTCGGAGAAGCGCTGGGCTACGGGCGGTACACGCTCTTTGCAGGCGGCGTAAAGAGCAGCGAAAACGAGCCGGCAGACTCCTCCGACGGCAAGCTGTTTATATATCCGGTGCCGCTTACGCCGCTTACGCCAACGGTGCCGCCGGTCAGGATTACGGCTATCGGTTATCAGGCCGGCACCAACAATCTGCCAAGCAACACCATTGATAACGATTTGAATACGCGGTGGGCGCAGGCCGGCTTCAAACAGTGGATTATGTACGATTTGCGGCAGGAACTCAGCGTTTGGGCGGTTGACGTGGCTTTTTACATGGGCGACCAGCGGGTGGCTTACTTCGATGTTGAACTCTCTACGGACGGCGCTAACTTTACAAAAGCGCTGGAAGGCTGCACGTCCAGCGGGTTGACCAACGAGCTTGAGCGGTACGCTTTCCCTCCCCTGCAGGCGCGGTACGTGCGGATTATGTGCAACAGCAACTCGGCAGGCGGCGAAAACTGGAACAGCGTTACGGAGGTGCGCATAAGGCATAGCGAGCCTGCCGTAATCGAAAATATTGAAGAGCTGATAATGCAAAGAATACAGGAGGCCGAGTGGGAAAAAGTTGAAAATTTAGCTGGAGGTGTCGATACGCTCAACGCCGAAGCTGCCGCCCTCCTCTCAACGCTTCAATCCAACGGCTCGTGGGCTGACATTCCCTACACCAGCACGGCGCAAACCGACTGGCCGCCTATCAACCACTTAGACCGCCTTAAAAAGCTGGCGCTGGCCTACACGCTCTCTACCTCCTCGTACTTTGAAAGCAGCGACCTGCACGCCAAAATCAGCGCTGCCCTGAGCTACTGGCATACGCAAGACCCGCGCAGCAGTAATTGGTACATGCAGCAAATCGGCTGCCCGCAGCGGGTGGGAGTAATCCTTATCCTGATGCGCGCGGGGCATACCCCCCTTTCGGACGAATTGGAAAGCAAGATGACGCAAAGAATGAAAGACATTGGCGGACGCCCCGACCAAAGCGGCTCTCAGGGCACGGGCGCCAACAAGATAGACATCGCCACGCACTGGGTGTACAGGGCTTGCCTGACCAAAAATGAAGACGACCTTGAATTTGGGGCGCAGCAGGTGTACTACCCCATTGAGCTGACCACGGTAACGGAGGGCTTGCAGCACGATTTGTCCATCATGCAGCACGGCCCGCAGCTCTACACCGGAGGCTACGGGTCGATCTTTGCGGGGAACGTGGTCAACATGGCGGTTTACCTGCGCGGAACTCCGTACGCCATATCCGGCGAAAAGCTCGGCATCCTGACGCGCTTCGTAAGGGAATCGTACATGCGGATTATCAGAGGCAAGTACTTTTTGTATAACGTGCTGGGGAGAGGGCTTGCTCGGCCGGGCGCCTTAGAGCAGTCGTCGCTTGCCGACCTGTTTGGCAAGGTAAAATTCCTCGACCCCGACAACGCCGCCCTCTACGACTTCGCCGTGGCGCGCCTCCGGGGGACTCAGCACGGCGGCTACGGGCTTGAGAAAAAGCACACCCACTTTTTTCGCGCGGACTACACGCTCTACACCGCGCCGGAATATACCTTCGACGTGCGCATGGCCTCCACCCGCACCTACCGCAACGAAAACGGAAACGGCGAAAACCTCAAAGGCTACTTCCTTGCCGAGGGCGCTACCGCCATTGCCGTTGACGGCGACGAATACGCGGACATCTTCCCCGTGTGGGAGTGGACAAAGATACCCGGAATTACCGCTCCGCAAAAAACGGCTATCCCCCAGCCCGCACAGTGGGGAACTTACGGCACATCCTCATTTGCCGGAGGCGTGAGCGACAGCGTTTACGGCGCAAGCGCATACGCCCTGAACGACCAAAGCTACAGCATCAACACTGCGGCAAAAAAAGCGTGGTTCTTCCTGGGGAAAGAGGTTGTGTGCTTAGGCACGGGCATACAGTCGTCGGCAGCGGAGCAAATCAACACCACCGTAAACCAGAGCCTGCTCAAGGGAGATGTAACCGCCTCCTTTAACGGCAGCGAAAGCGTTGCTGCGCCCGAAAGCAGCTACGCTTACGGCAGCGCCGGCTGGATACACCACAACAAGGTGGGCTACATTTTCCCGCAGGACGGAGACCTCAAGGTGGAAACCAAAAGCCAGTCGGGGAATTGGAAGGCCATCAGCACACCCTACAGCAGCGACAACGTAACAAAAAGCGTATTCAAGCTGTGGTTCAACCACGGCGTAAAGCCAAGCGGCGCAAGCTACGCCTACATTGTTGTGCCCGGCATAGACCTCTCCGCCATGCGCTCCTACAGCGCAAGCGACGTAGAGATACTTGCCAATACCGACTCCGTGCAGGCGGTAAGGCACAAGACCCTGGGCGTGGTGCAAGCCATCTTCTACAGGGCGGCAAGCCTCGCCGGCGATAACTTCACCCTCCGCGCCGACAAAGCCTGCGCCGTGATGCTGAAAGATATTATCAGCGCCTCGGTAAAGGTGCACGTTGCCGACCCCTCGCAAACCGCCTCCACGCTCAAGCTGCGCTTCACCTCCCCCGTGCTGCCCAGCGAAAAAGAGCTGGAGTGCGCGCTGCCCTCGTCTCCCTACACGGGAGCGTCGGCAAGCTTCGCCATCAACGCTCTCACGCCAAGCTACGTTGCCTCCGGCGAAGCCATCGCTACCATCATGCCTGTAGCAGATGCCTTTGTCCGTGGCGGATACACCAACCAAGGAACAAACGTCGTCCTTGAGGTCAAAGAAGATAACGGCGATGATTACCGTCGTCACGCCTACCTCAAGTTCGACCTCGCCGGTATCCATCCCGACTCTATCGAAAAGGCGGAGCTCGTGCTCGCCATCCACAGCGCAGATACCTACATTACCTCCACAGAGTGGCTGTTTAGCAGAGTAGAAGACGACAGCTGGACGGAAACCGGTATCCTCTGGTCAAACAAACCCGCCGCCGACACCCCCTTTGACACGGTAGTCGGATCTTCCGCAGGCGAGGTAACGGTTGACGTAAAAGATATTATCGTAAACGAGCTGCGCAGCAAGAACGGTGTGCTGACTCTCCGCATCAGCGCTACCAAAAGAGGAGTCGAAGGCAAAACTTGGGTAATGTTCCACTCGCGCGAAGCCGCCGACGCTGCCCTGCGTCCGCAGCTGCGCGTAGAAAAAGAAAAAAAGAAAGACATCGACATGGTTGCCGTAAACCTGAGCATCTCCCGAGGCATTACGCTAACCACCCTCTCCGGCATTGACCGCTACGAGGTAGCCCGCGGGGGCGACTTTAGGCTCGCCTTTACGGTGGACGAGCAGCATTACGTTAATCCGCAGGTAACCGTCAACGGCGCTCCCCGTACGCCGGACATTTTTATGGACAGCATTTACACGCTCACGACCACCGTTACCGACGCCACCGATATTGCTGTTACCGCCACGCCTGTGGAGTACAACCTGACGCTGACCATCGACAGCCTCATCACGCTACTCTCGCCCAACACCGCCGGAGTTATACCGGTAGCCTACGGCAGCGCTTTCGCCGTATCGTTCAGGGTAGAGGATGGCTACCAGCCCCTGCTCGAAGTTGACGATGCGGAAGTCCCGCTTGGTACGCCCAACGCAGAGGGCATTTACGAGCTGATCGCAATAGCCTCAACCAACGGCGAGCACCGCGTGGCGCTCTCCGCCTCCAAGACCCCCAAGCCGCCCACCACCGATCCGCCTACCTCCGTTCACGGAGAAGCGGACAACGACCCCGTGGTGGAGGTGAAGCTCTACAACCTGCAAGGGCAAGAGGCACACGACATCTTACTTCCCGGAATTTACATCGTAAAAAAGAAGCATGCCTCAAAAAAAGTAACGGTAACAAAAGAGTTGAGGATTACTACAGAGTGATTTTGTTGGAGCTGCAAAAATTGGAACTTGGGTATGGGCTTTCGCGCCCACGTGGGAAGTTATGTTTACAACGGTACACGTAGCTAATCAACTAACTCGCCTGCTTCTGTTTTAAGAAAAGAGCAACAATGCCCATGATAATAACACCACCACCAACGATAGCAATGACAAGTAATGTTTCCATATTATTTGCTTTTAGCTATTAAGATAATACCAATTTATTCATACTACAAAGATAGTGATTTTTTTACAGGAAATTTTCTTGTTTTTTGGCTAATTTTTTTTGTGTGCGCACACATTTTCAAGCAGCTGCGTTATTAAAAAAAAATTAAAGCGATAAAATCATTTTTTCAATTGCTTTTAACTTTTGTATGTCATACCTTTGCTGCCGTGAGTGATTGTTGGCGCATACATGACACATGAAAGGTAAGGAGCTTTATTTATGGTAAACGAGAAAGCATTGGAGCTGCTCAAGGACAAGAGTTTTCTTGAGGAGCAGGGCAAAACCCAAAGCGCGGAAGGCGCGCAAAGGCTGTTCGCGCCCAGCGAGAGCACGTCCACAAGCCACATAACCCTGCTGAAAACCTTCTGCCTTTTGGGCGTCATATTTTTACATGCCGTGTTTCCGTTCACCAAGCCCGGAGAATTCTGGAGATTTTACGCCGACCAGCAGTCTGTGGTGGCCGAATTTCTCATCTTCTGGGGAGGATTCGTCCTTATTCCTTCGTTCATGCTGGCTTCCGGCTACCTTGCCGCCTTGTCGGTGGAAAGAAGACCCCGCAGCATACCCGCATACATCGCGGGCAGGGCAAAGCGCCTTCTCGTCCCCTGGTTTTTGCTTATGGTTTTCTGGATGGTTCCCCTGTACACTTTTTTTGACATTCCCGTGTACAACAGGCCGGAAGGCTATACTCTGGCGCAGACCTACCGCGCCGGTCTGGCGGGGCTTTTTGCAGACCACCTCTGGTTTCTGCTTGTTCTTTTTTGGGTCAGCGCCTTTTTTGCGGTGGTGCGGCCGGTTGTGAGCCGTTTCGGCGGGCTGGCCATCCCGGTGCTTGCCTTGGCCGCGGCGCTGCCGGTGAACGAGTATGGACGTGCATTGACCTGGTATGCCGTGTGGGAGACGGGTGGACCGCTCGTATGGTTTGGACTCGGAAGCATACTCTGCCGTTATCGGGACGGCATTGGTAAAATGCTCGCGCGGCGTCCGGGTACGCTGTTCGGCCTGAATGTCGTTCTTTTTGTCGTTGCCGCCGTGTTCGGAGCGCAGGCAACGCTGATGCGCTGGTTGACCTGTTGCCTGGGGGCGCTTGCCGCTTTTCAGGCCTGCCTGTATTTGGCGCGCCGTCATAGCCGGCTGCACGGTTTTCGGCTATACCGGTATTTTGAGGACAACGCCTTTCGCTTTTATCTTTTCCACATGCCGGGCGGTTACCTGATCCATAGAATGCTTGCCGCCGCAGGGCTGTCCTCGCCCCTGCCGTTCATGCTGCTCTCTTTTGCCTGTAACTTATGCCTCACAGCGTGCATTGTCGCTGTATTCAACATTTTGGAAAAACGCCTCAAAACAACCTTAGTAGTAAGGGATAAAAAATAAATAATATATAAATGTTCCATGTCATCTTTGCATCCCAGCGGGATGCGTCGCTCGGTAGAAAACACGAATGGCATCCTTCTTTGGCATCCCGTAGGGATGCATCCCTACGGGATGCCGACAACCACCGGAATGTTGCCTTTTCTACCGAGCGATTCATTCCTACGGAATGAGCAAAAGCGACAATTTGAATTACACCCTTTGCCACACATCATAAAACTGCTATATCTTGTTTATTTCGCATCTCTAAATAATTAGGGTCTGCTGAAAAAGTAATAATTATCTACAAATCATCATATTGTTCATTATTTTCGTGATATAAGTGCAAGGAAATATGGCAAAATCGCTCAAAAGCCTTGCACTTGAAAAATTCGGTGATGCCCATATCCTATTGATATGAAAATATATTTTGCCCGTAGGGCATTCATATCAATAGAACAGCGTATCAGCATAAAAATTATATCAATAAAACATGGACACCATCAAGTTTTTCAGCAGACCCTAATTAAATAGAATTTTTCTAACTTTGAGGACATTACCGTATTTTGTTTTTGTGTACGCACACATTTGTAAGTAGCTACGTTGCTTTTCAAAAATATCAAAAATTAAAGTGCTAAAATCATTTTTTCAATTGCTTTTAACTTTTGTATGTCATACCTTTGCTGCCGTGAGTGATTATAATTTTTCAAAGCAATGTCATATCCTCTCAATATACTCAATTTTTGGCCGGCGCTTCCTCATGACGGGGCTGCGGACGGTTCGCTTGTTGGCGCGCACATGACACACACACACACACACACACACACACACACACACACACACACACACACACACACACACACACACACACACACACACACACACACACACACACACACACACACACACA
>JAISAC010000213.1 GCA_031266935.1 Prevotellaceae bacterium | reverse complement strand
GAAAAAATACCGCAGCTCTCCCCTATTTGCCGACCGCTCCGACGTGCGCTACCTGTCCTTGATTTTCATCGGAAAGGACAGCTACGAAATGGAGGAAGTTTAGCCGAAGCTCACGCTGCGCAAAAATGGAGGATTACTATGCATACAAACAATCACAAAATCGTTGATTACGATGCTGTTTTTGACGCCAAGTTTGGCAAACAGGGAACTCCGTCGAGGATAGCAGCCGAAGAAAGGGCCTTTGCTTTTTATACCGGTCACATCATAAAGCAGGCAAGGAAAGAAACAAAAACAATGCAGCCGGAACTTGCCGAAGAAATATGAAGCTCCAGGCATAGAAAACCCGGGCCTAAGCCCGGGCAATCCTCAAGCAGGAACCTTAGAACCATCATCACCAAAAAAGGCGGGGAATTCCCTACTGCCTGAATTTTCTATCCACAAGAGATACAATTAGATAATCAATCCCACTCACTGCGCATTGTTTTTTGGAATTTCAACCCGTCCTCAATGTGAGGCAAAGCGCCAAAAAATTCCGAAAAATTGTTTCGGGCTGTTTTGGCGCGAGCGGATTTCATGGTTTCCAGCAGCTGCTTCAGCTGGTCGGGCGTTACTGTTTTATCAATTTCGATGACCATAATGGCATTGTTTTTAGCGGTGAAAAATTTTTCCACAAATCTTCCACAAAAATACTACTTTTTCTCGAAATACAAAAAGCGTGTAAACAATACGTCAAAAACACCAAACTATGGTTGCAACGTCAGCTGTTTTCGGTTGAATGTTGTTCAAATTCCTGCTTGAGCAATGCGTACACATCCTCCCATGTGCGTACATGCAGCCCGGTATCGGGATTGGCAAGCTGCGCGTAGGTAGCAGAAGCGTAAAAGCGCCTTACAGCGGCAAGCATATCCATCTTACCATCAATGGTAAGCGCTTCAATAATAGCATTACTAATATCTTCAACATCAAACCGGGCATCGTCTTCCACAAGCTCAAGCGCCCACAAAGACTCCGGAGTACAAAAACATATTTGATGCGTTTGTTCCCTGTAGGTGAGCTTCTCTATGAGCTGCCCAATCGTGATTTTTCCTTTTTGATACCGTTTGATCTGAGAAGTTATCCAGTCGTTGGCAATGGGGCCTTCAACAATATCGTAGGTATGGGCAGGATGAGCTATACTTCTGTTACGGTTCATGATGACGAATTGAACCCACTCCTCCGATACTACTTCAAAATGCTTTACGTGCATATTCATTGTAACAGGGTAGCGTTCAAGGTACTCAAATTCGGTTATTACCGGTTTTGTACCATGCTCGGCTGCCACATCTACTGCTCTTTGGTGCGCGTGCTTGCGTATGGTAGTAACGTAAAAGCCGCGCCCAAAATCCTTAAATGCTCCGCTTTGGGCAAGCTCTACCTTGTCTATGCGAACATCGCTGCCGTGAAATACTCTCATCACAGCCAGCCTCCATTTTTGCGGCAAACCCGCAGCAGCGTCATGCACGTGTTGTGCTCCGATTGGGTGTGCTCGTAGTCATAGTGCTCATACAGAAAGTCAATGCCGCCGTACTCGTTTAAGTAGCGGAACGCTTCCGGAATAAGCATCTTAAATCCGCGAGCAAACTGGATAATTATAAAATTCAGGTAGCGAATTTTATTGCGGGTTTCGCTTTTTACGGTGGTTTCCATGACATTAACGTCTTTTAGCGGTGAAAAAATCTTCTACCAGAAACTCCTAAAAACTCCCCAAATAAGGTAATGAGGTTAATGCACATCGTTACTCTCTTTGCTACTGAGGTAGTTTTGTTGAGAAAATTAGGTAAAAATGAGGTTGTATCCTCAAAAAAATCTCATTCTCAACCTCATCCTCAACCCCCATTTTATCAACAAAACTACCTCAGTAGCAATAGATTACGAATATCTCTATAACCTCATAACCTCATTTTAAGGGAGTTGGTTTTTAGGAATTCTTCTACAAAAATACTGCTTTTTCTCGAAATACAAAAAGCGTGTAAACAATACGTCAAAGAACATCAAAAACAACCCTAACAGGGTTTTGAAGCCTGTTAGGGTTGCGGTGGGGGTTAATCAAAGGTATCTGTGTACCCCGGATTTTGGTAGGCTCTCTTTTCGGCGGGAGTCATTTCCAGCGCCTCAAGCTGACCGCGGGGAATGGGGCGCAGGTAGTTGAACGTTTGCATATCCCGCGTTATGGTTTGCAGCGTACGGTCGCCTTTGTCAACGCCGCAAATCTGGTAGGTTTGGGCTTTCTCTATCCACTTTTGCGTACGCACCAAGTCGTACCAGCGGAGACCTTCGCCAAAGAACTCGCGCGACCGCTCCTCCAAGATATAATCAATGGTGATGAGGTCTGGCGTGGCGGCAGTCAGGGCGGCGCTATGGTCTGCCACCTTGGCGGAGTCGCCATTGTTGTCCCAGCGCCACTTGCCTGCGCGTGCGCGGAGCTCGTTTACCAGCTCACGTGCGCTCTTTGTGGCTACCGGCGCAGCTCCCTTCACCGCAGCCTCGGCAGCTATCAGGTAGAACTCTGCAAATCGGGCGATGTTGAACGGGCGGGTACTGCCGCCGTTAGGCTGCCCAAGGCCGCTACCGTTGTCTGTGCGGTAGGGCCCGGTTTTCCACAATCCCGGATATATTCTTCTGGAGAAGGCGCTGGGCGATATTACCCAATCGGCCCTATCGGGTAAAGTGCCTGCACCCACATTGTTGAAGCCTGCTCCGGTTGAATAGGTAATCGGCGTGGCAGGATCTTCGGATAGGAAGGTGAGTATGGCATCGCCCATGAAAACCGGCAGGTTGTTGGCGTTGTAGAGCGTATCGTTAGCCACGTTGTTCTTTTTCCAATTGCCCCGATACACGGTTACGAAAGTACCGTCGTAGCGGGAGTCTTCGGTTTTGTTGGCAAACGTTTCTGTAAACACTTTAAGGGGCGGCACCATGCCTGTCCACGGACGGCCGAGGGATTGCGCTGCTTCCCGCTGCACAGAGCTAATCGCGCTGGTGCCATCGGGTTTTTGGGCGCTATAAATTTCGGTGTAGTTCCACTGCGTCCACCACGAGGCAGTGTTGTCTGCATTGCCGCTATTTGCGTAAGATAAGCTGGATCCGTTGTAAAATTCGCTCGACTCTGTGCGGTCGGCGTACAGCAGAATTTCCTTGTTGCGGTCGTTGCTGCCAAGGTGTACATCGTAGTAGCAGTCGAGCAATCCGAATGGCCCCGGATTGTCAATAGCCGTCGTTGCTACGTTGTAGGCCTGCTGAAAGTACCACTGTGCATCGTGCCCGTCGGGGTCAACGCGGGGGCACTCCGGGTACGTCGGGATGCCGCCGGGATTTTCCAGCCACCATCCGTAGGTGAGGTATGCCTTTGCGAGGTAGAAGCGGGCGAGAGTTTTGGTAGCGCCGCCTGTTACGCGCCCTGCATCCGGCAGGTCGTTGATGGCCGTGAGCAAGTCGGGGAAAACCGCCTTGGTGTAAACTTCGGGCACGGTGTTGCGCACGGAAATCCGCACAGGGGCACTGTTGAACTTCAGCTCTCCGGCACCCAAATCGAGGGGCACTCCGCCAAAGGTTTGCACCAGCATAAAGTAGTCGAATGCCCGAAAGAAGCGCGCTTCGGCAATCAGCGACTCCGATATCCCTGCTTCGGCGGCATTTTCAATCACGCCGCTGGCGGTGTTGATGGTTGGGAACATTTCGTTCCATATCACATCGCTTCGGCTGCTGCTGGAGTTGTGCGTCCCCACTTGGGAGAAGTCGATGTCCTTGTTATTTGAATCGGAGTTTTGCCCCCACGTCGTTTCATCGGTACCTGTCTGGCAGGCGATGTAGAAGTAGGTACCGGAAAAGTAGCGCAAATGGGCGTACATTGCAGTTAGCCCACCCTGCACACCTTTTGGGGTAGAAAAATACCCCGGTTCGTAAATGCTGCGCGGTTGCTCCTCCAAAATCTTGGAGCATGCCGCCGAGAGGAACAACGTCGCTACAGCTGCTCCCACCACAAATTTTGTATGTATCTGTTTCATGATAATATTTTTAATAAGTTATTAGAATGACAGGTTAATGCCAAAGAGATAGTTGCGCGTACTGGGCGTGTTAGTTCCTATAATCAGCGTACGCTGCCTGAAGTGCTCGTTGGGCACCGCAAGGTTTTCGTCGCCGTAGGAGTTGGTTTCGGGATCCATGCCTGTTTCGTCGTTGAACGGGGAGAACATCACGAATGGATTTTGCACGGTAGCGTAAATCCTCATCCTGTCCACGCCGATGTACTTTATCCACTTCGTCTCGAGGCTATAGCCCAGCGTAATGGCGCGTATCTTGAGGTACGATGCGTCAAAGTATCCCAGCGTATTGCCATACTTTGGGTAATCTCCGCTTCTGGGTGTTCCGGGCGCGGGGTTGGGGTACTTGGCTCCGGTGTTTTCCGGCGTCCAGTAGTCTGCCTTTACGTTACCGTAGCGTCCGCTCAGGTGGTTGAGGTAGCCGGAGGGGGAGTGGTGGAGGGTGCTGATGAGTATCCCGCCGCTCTTGAATGCGCCGATAACGTTCAGGTCAAATCCCTTGTACGCCACACGGGTGTTGAATCCGCCCTGAAAATCGGGATCTGCGTCCATGATTTGCCGGTCATCCGGCCCTATTGCTCTCACGGGCGAGCCATCGGGGTTATAATCGCCATCATACTTCACCTTTATAAATCCCCATACATCCGCAGCAGCAGCAGGCTCAAGGATGTCTTTGTAGGCATCTCCCTCCTGCCAAAGCCCTATTTTTTCGTAGTCGTAAATGGCGTTGATGGGGTGCCCTACAAACCAGCGGTTGTACTCGTCTTTCTCCTGACCCGAAGCGAGGGCTACGAGCTTGTTTTGGTTGGTGTACAGGTTCACGCCGACTTCCCACGTCCATCCGTTGAGGTTGTCGAGAATGACGCCGTTGAGCGAAATTTCAAATCCCTTGTTTTGGGTTTGCCCAATGTTTGCCGTATAGCTGCTCACGCCCGATGTGCGCGGTAGCCCTACGCTTAGCAGCACATCCTTGGTGTCCTGCACGTAGTACTCAAGGGTACCGGAGAGGCGGTTTTTCAGGAGCGAAAAGTCCACGCCAAAGTTCCACGTTTCGGAGTACTCCCAGCCGAGGTTTTCGTTGGGCAGCTGCGAAACGTAGTAGCCCGTAGCATACCCGTCGGCGCCAAAGTTGTAGGGGCGGGTGCTCAGCAGCCCAAGCGTGGCGTAGGGGGCAACAGCTTGGTTGGAGGTCTGCCCGTAGCCTGCGCGGAGCTTTAACCTGTCAATGACGGAAAGGCTTTGCATAAACGATTCCTCTTTTATGTTCCATCCGGCAGATACGGCAGGATAGGTATGCCACTGGTGCTTGGGCGCCAGCCTTGAGGAGGCATCGGAGCGGAGGGTAACCGACAGCATGTAGCGGTTGTCGTAAGAATACATGGCGCGACCCATCCACGAAATCAATCCGCTCAGCTGGTATTGCTGGTCGCCGGGGGCAATTGTCTTTTCGCCATCGGCATACCCCAAGTTGTAAAACTGAAAAGCATCGTTCGGGACATCCCGTGCCGCCATGCGCGATCGGTTGTAGAATGTTTGCTCGGCGGAGTAAAGCCCTACTACGTTCACCTGATGCTTGCCGGCAAAGGTGCGGTCGTAGGTCAGCAGGTTTTCAACCGCCCAGTTGGTGGTAAGCGAATTGCTCACGGAGGCAGAGGAAGGGTTTGTAGGGTTGTCGCTGAATACTCCCTCGCCGGTGTAAGCGCCGCCGTTGGTCATGCGGAAGTTCAAGCCCAAGTTCACGCGATACTTCAAGCCTTCTATGCCGGAAATTTTCACCTCGCCGTACAGCGTGTTGTAGGAACCAAACGATTTGGTTTGGTCTATCCACTTATCGCCCAAAGCCTCTATGCTTTCCTCCGTATATACCCACTGGGGGGTCAGCGGCATTTCTACTACTCTTTTCAGAGAGCCATCCTCATTATACGGGTTGGCAAGGGGTGAACTTCTTAGCGTACCGAACGTTCCCAAGTTGTTACCGTTCAGGAGAGAATAGTTGCTGTTGGAGCTCAACCCAAAGCGAAAAATCTTGATTTCCTGATCAATGGTGGCTCGCATCGAGATACGGTTGTAGTACTGTTGCGGCAGCACCGCTTCATCTTTGTAGTAGCCCACGCCGAAGTTGTACGCGCCAATGGCAGAACTGCCCGTAACGCTCACGTCGTGGCTTGTGGTCACACCGGTTCGGTACAACAAGTCTTGCCAGTCGGTGTTTACGTCGTCGGCCTCGTCCAAAGTGTTGGTATAGATATTTGCCACCTTACGCAGCGCGAGGAGCTCCGGTCCGTCCATCATGGGGTATTTAATTGCATTTTTCACCCCATAGTAGCCGCTGTAGCTCACTTGGGGCTTGGCAGCACCCATGCTCCCCCTGAACGTGGTAACCATAATCACGCCGTTTGCACCGCGCGAGCCGTAGATGGCCGTTGCGGAGGCGTCCTTCAGAATGTCAAGGCTCTTGATGTCGTTGGGGTTAATGTCGCCGATAGAGCCGGCAAACGGAATTCCGTCGAGCACCACCAAGGGGTCGTTGCTGGCCGTGAGCGAGCGCGTACCACGAATACGGATTTGCATCGCGGCGCCCGGCTTGGAGGATGTTTGCGACATCTCTACCCCCGCCATGCGCCCCTGCAAAGCCTGCGTAATGTTGCCGGAGGCTATCTCCGAGAGCTTGCCTCCATCCATAGAGACCACCGACCCGGTAACGGCCTCACGCCGCTGGGTACCGTAGCCAATCACCACTACCTCCTCCAGCGCCTTATCGTCCTCGCTGAGCGTTACGTCAATGCGCCCCCGCCCGTTGACCGGCTCCTCCCGCGGAGCCATGCCCATGAACGAGAACACCAGCGTAGCGTCGGCTGCCGCCTGAATGCTGTAGTCGCCGCCGGCGCCGGTAGTAACGCCGCGCGTGCTGCCCTTGACCACCACGCTCACGCCCGCCAGCGGTTCGCGGTTGCCGTCGAGCACGGTGCCGGAGATGTTGATGTCCTGCGCGCTCACTAACCGGGGCAACGCTGCGCAAAGCATTAGCAGCAGCAGCAAGCGCTTCGCGCGCCTTGCCGCGGCTGCACCACCGGTCGTTTGAACAGGTGCAGACGCCATCTGCCCCGTTCGACTTTGATCTAGTAATTTTTGCTTCATAATAACTTGTTTAAAAAGGTAAATAAATATGGAGAACAGAAAATAAGCAGCCGGAGTTCCCTGCTGCTCATTGGGGTGCAAAGAAGGCGAAGCCGCGGCAAGCGCTGCGGAGGTGCGCTGTGCGTCGTGCCGGCGCAAGGGTAGCGGCTTAGCGGTGGAGGCAAAAAAAATGAACGGCCGCAGCATTCGGTCGTTCATCAAAAAAGAAAAGGTGCGCAGTATTGCAAAAATCGAAAAAATTACGTATAATAAGGCCGCGCTACGTAACTGCTTGAGCGCTGTGTGTGTGTGTGTGTGTGTGTGTGTGTGTGTGTGTGTGTGTGTGTGTGTGTGTGTGTGTGTGTGTGTGTGTGTGTGTGTGTGTGTGTGTGTGTGTGTGTGTGTGTGTGTG
>JAISAC010000148.1 GCA_031266935.1 Prevotellaceae bacterium | reverse complement strand
GTTGCCCTCTACGAAAACGCTGATGTGTGGAGAGATTTTAAGAGCGTCACCGGCGGGGGTATGCTGCTGAGCGTAAAGAGTAACAACGGCGCCCTGGGCAGCGTTTCGGGAACGCTCGGCGGGCTGCATCCTACCAATACCAGCGTGGGGCTAATTGCTAACCCCGCCTCGGGCTACTCCCTTTTGAGCTGGACAAGCGGCGGCGCAAATTTGGGAACAAACGCTACGCTCTCCTTTACCCTTACGAAGGATACGGCTATCACCGCCAACTTTGGCAAAGCAGGCAGCTACAACCTCACTGCTGCGGGTACGTTAAGGGATATAAGCGGCATCAAAACGGTGAGCCACCTTACGCTTACAGGCATTATCGACGCCCGCGACGTACAGCTCATGCGCGACAGCATGCCGGCGCTCACCGAGCTGAACTTGAGCGGAGCTAACGTGGTGGCCTACGAGGGAGAGGAGGGGACAATGTCCGGAACTTACGATTACCCTACCAACGAAATGCCGCAGTACTCGTTTTACAGCAGCTCGGAGGGTACCGGTAAAACGTCCCTCATTTCGGTGAAGCTGCCGGCAAGCCTGACTTCTATTGGCAGCTATGCGTTTGCCTATTGCAGAGGGTTGAGCGGTAGCATGACCTTGCCGACAGGCTTAACCTCCATTGGCGCCTCTGCGTTTTACAACTGCAGCAGCTTGAGCGGTAGCCTGATTTTGCCTACAGGTTTGACCTCCATTGGCAGCGATGCGTTTGCCAACTGCAGCGGCTTGAGCGGGAACTTGACTTTGCCGGAAGGCTTAATCTCCATTGGCAACTCTGTGTTTGCCAATTGCAGAGAGTTGAGCGGTAGCCTGATTTTGCCGGCAGGCTTAACCTCCATTGGCAACGATGCGTTTGCCAGCTGCAGCGGCTTGAGCAGTCTAAGCCTGCCGGCAGGCTTAATTTCCATTGGCGACTATGCGTTTTACAATTGCAGCGGGTTGAGCGGTAGCCTGACTTTGCCGGAAGGCTTAACCTCCATTGGCAGCTATGCGTTTGCCAACTGTAGCGGCTTGAGCGGTAGCCTGACTTTACCGGAAGTCTCAACCTCCATTGGCATCGGTGCGTTTGCCAGCTGCAGCGGGTTGAGCGATAGCCTGATTTTGCCGGAAAACTTAACCTCCATTGGCAGCGAGGCGTTTGCCTATTGCAGCGGCTTGAGCAGCCTGACCCTGCCGGCAGACTTAACCTCCATTGGCGACTATGCGTTTTATAACTGTAGCGGATTGAGCGGTGACCTGACTTTGCCGGCAGGCTTAACCTCCATTGGCAGCTGGGCGTTTTACGGCTGCAGCGGCTTTACCTCTGTTACCAACCTGAGCCTTACCCCGCAGAGCATCAGCAGCGACGTATTTGGCAACGTAAGCATAAGCAGCATTGCGCTGCGAGTGCCGGCAACCTCACTTGCCGCCTACCAAAGCGCACAGGTGTGGAGAGATTTTTACCCCATCGCCGGCGGGGTTACGCTGAGGATAGAGATAAACAACAGCGCATGGGGCACCGTAACGGGCGCCGCCAACGGCTGGCTGCCTGCCAACGCTGCCGTAAGCCTCACCGCTATCCCTGCGCAAGGCTACGTTTTTGAGGGCTGGACAAGCGGCGGCGCAAGCTTGGGCGCAAGCGACTCGCTCGCCTTTATCCTTACGCAGGATACGGTGATAACGGCTGGCTTCAGGCCCTCCGGCAGCGTTACCATTTACACAGTAACCTTTAACGCCAACGGCGGCAGCGCGGTCAACCAGCAGACAGTGGCGGCAGGCGGCAAGGTGCCGCAGGTTGCTGCTCCCACCCGCAGCGGCTACATTTTTGACGGCTGGTGCAGCGACGCGGCGCTCACCTCCTTCTGGAATTTCGCTACCGGCACGGTAACGGGAGACATGACGCTCTACGCCAGGTGGCGGGTTCAGCCGGCTACCGGCGTAGAAAGCCATACGCTGGGCGTGGCCAGGGTATATCCCAACCCCACGTCCGGCGTGGTAATCGTAGAGAGCGGCGGCGCAGAGGTGCTGCTGTACAGCTTGCAGGGTGCGCTGCTCGAGCGCACGTTCGGCAGCCACCTCGACCTGTCGAGCTACCCGAGCGGCGTTTACGTATTGAAAGCGGGCAACAAAGCCGCAAGGATTGTAAAGCAGTAAAACGCTCCCCCACCCACCCCCACCCCACCCCGTCATTCCCGCCTGCGCGGGAATGACGGGTTATGGGGCACACAAAACCTCATTTTCAACCTAATTTTTCTAACAAAACAACCTCAGTAGCACATTGTTACATAAGTATCCCAACCTCATTACCTTATTTTTTCCCCGACCGTTTTCGTTGCTTTAGTGAGGTAATGAGGTATTGTTACATGTATTAATTCATTGCTACTGAGGTTGTTTTGTTAGAAAAATTAGGTAAAAGTGAGGTTCCAAAACACCGCCGTATGCACACTTCCCTTGCCGTCATTCCCGCTTTCGCAGGAATGACGGGGTGTAGGGGCTTATTACCTCATTTGATTAGATTTTTTTAACTTTACAAATAGTACGATATTTGAAATAAGTTGTGTTTTTGCAGCGATTGCTGCTAAACTTTCCGTAGATTTGCAAGTCTAATTTTTTATTTAAACGCATGTTACAGTATGAAAAAGGTAATTTTACTACTCGTTGCTTTTGCAGCAACGCTTTGCGCCGGAGCACAGAATGTTGTGCAGTGGCGGTTTGACCGCACCGGCGTTTACAGGGAAACAGGGCTGCTGAAATCGTGGCCTGCCGATGGGCCTCAGCTGCTCTGGCATTACGACGGGCTTGGCGAAGGGCACTCGTCGCTTGCCGTGTCGTCTTCGGGCAAGTCGTACATTACCGGCATGACGGACGGGAAAGGCTACATCTACGCCTTTGACGCTACCGGTAAGCTACTGAACAAAAAAGAGTACGGCCGGGAGTGGGGCGAAAGCTACAACGGTACGCGAGGCACGGTAACGCCCGACAACGGCAAGCTGTACCTGATTTCGGGCTACGGAGATATTATATGCTTAGACGAAGCCGACCTGAGCATTGTGTGGAAAAAGAACATGCTGTCCGATTTTGGCGGCTCGAATATCAGGTGGGGCATCTGCGAATCGCCGCTCATTGTGGACGACAAGCTGATTGCCTCCCCCGGAGGAGCGAAAAATAACATTGTTGCGCTGAACAAAAATACGGGCGAGCTCGTATGGAGCTGCGAAGGGAACGGCGAGCTCTCGGCGTACTGCTCGCCTATCTACGTTGGCGACCGGCAAGCGCCGCAAATCGTAACAATGATGGAGAAGCATATCATCGGCGTTGACGTGGCAACGGGCAAAAAGCTGTGGTCGTATGAGCATATCAACCAGCACGGCGTTCACCCCAACGTGCCGGTGTACGCCGACAACATGCTGCTCTGCACAAGCGGCTACGGTAAAGGCTCCGTGATGCTTCGCCTGACCGACGGCGGGCGCAACGTGGAAAAAGTATGGGAATCGCAGCAGCTGGACTCCCGGCTGGGCGCTATGGTAAAAATCGGCAACTATGCGTATGGTTCGGGCGACCGCAACCGCTACTGGTTTTGCGTAGATTGGAACACCGGCGAGCTGAAGTACAAAGAAAACAGCTTGGGCATCGGCAACATCATCTCGGCCGACGGTATGCTCTACTGCTACGCCGAAAAGGGCGACGTGGCACTGGTGAACGTTAATCCGGAAAAATTTGATATTGTCGGCAAATTTCCCGTTACCCTCGGAACCGACCAGCACTGGGCGCACCCAGTTGCCCATAAGGGCGTTCTTTACGTCCGGCACGGGAATACGCTGATGGCCTACAAAATTAAAAGCTGAATGGTATGAACCGGAAAATCACTGCCGCTACCGCTGCAGCAATAATCTTTTACATGGGCGTTATTGTTGGGTGGCACGCTTATTCTCCGGGAAGAAATATCGGGCTACAAAATCCGGGAGCGGACAACCGTCCGCCCGAAACCGCCCGCAAAGCGAGCGATGTGCGCATCGGCGAATTTTTTATGCGCTACGAGGAAACAACTTCCCAGCTGACGGGCAAATGGACGCGCTTTCGGGGCGAGGCCTCCTCCAACGTTATCCAAACCTCCGGCAACATTTCTTTGGAGCAAGACGATTACCCCGTTCTTTGGGGGGTGGAAACCGGCGAAGGACACGCCGCGACTGTCATTTACAACGGATTTGTCTATTTTCTGGACTACGACGAGGGGCTGAGCTCGGACATGCTGCGCTGCTTCTCGCTGGAAACGGGCAAGGAGCAATGGCGGCGGTGGTACCGCGTACCGCTGAAGCGCAACCACGGCTTCTCCCGCACAGTGCCCGTTATCTCCGGCGACTACATCGTTACGCTCGGCCCGCAGGGACACCTGATGTGCTGCCACCCCGTTACGGGTAACCTTTTGTGGGCAAAAGACATGCAAAATGAGTATAAAACAGAAGTCCCCTTCTGGTACACAGGCCAATGTCCGCGTGTTGATGACGGAATACTTGTCATTGCGCCTGCCGGAGAAGACGTTTTGCTGGCCGGAATAAACTGCCTTACGGGAGAAACGGCTTGGCAAACTCCCAACACGCTTCAATTCAAAATGTCGCACTCCTCGGTAATGCAGATGACGCTGCTCGGCAAAAAAACATACGTTTACGCCGGCGTTGGCGGCGTTTGCGGCGTATCGGCCGAAAAGGAAGACAGGGGAACGCTGCTGTGGAGCGCCTCCAAATGGCAGCCGTCCGTTATAGCGCCTTCGCCGCTGCAGCTATCGGCAAGCAGCATTTTTCTGGTTGCCGGATATGGCGCAGGCGGCGCTTTGCTGAAGGTAGATAAGCAGGGCAGCAGGTGGACGGCCTCCATCGCTGAGCAGTATAAAGCCAACGAAGGGCTGTCAAGCGAACAGCAAACTCCTATTCTGTACAACAACATGATTATTACCGTTATACCAAAGGACGGCGGCAGCATGAGGGGAAAATTAACCGCCTACTCGCCATCGGATTTGCACAACCCCATTTGGTCGTCGGGAGCGGACGAGCGCTTTGGCTTAGGCCCCTACCTGATTATCAACGGCCACGTGTTCGTTTTCAAAGACGACGGCGAGCTCTACATTTACGAAATCAGCCCCAAAAACATTCATTTGAAAAAGAAGCAGCGCATAATGGACGGCGTAGATGCGTGGGGCTCCATGGCCTACGCCGACGGACGGCTGATTGTGCGGGATGCGAATAATGTAAAATGCCTAAAGATAAATTGACATGCCAAAACATCTGCGCATACTCCTCAACCTCTCCATGCTGCTGCTTGTGGCAGGATTTGTCGGGTATATGGTTGTTTCGGTGAGCAGCGAAACAGTAGAATACGGCGAGGCGGAAGCGGAGCCTGCCGATTTTGTCAGCCCGTGCACCCTTGAGGCGACGTACGCTTTGCCCAAAGGAGTGCGGCGGCTGCGCCTGTCCGGCGACCGTATTTACGCTGCAACCTCCGATTCGGTTTTTGCTTTCGGCAAGGATAGCATGGCTTGCATAAATCGCTTTTACGCGGGAGAAAATATGGCAGATATCGCTATTGATAGCGGCAAAGAGGAAATATATGCGCTTTACAGCACCGAAATTAAGGTGTTTACGCGAAGCGGACAGCTTATTCGCGCATGGGAGTCATGCAGCAACAACTCTCTTTACGCCTCCATTGCCCTGTCGGACGACTACGCTTTCGTTACCGACACCGAAAATAAAAACATCTGCCAATATACGAAAGATGGAAATTTTATACGGTTTATCAGCAGCCCCCGCGGGTTCGTCATCCCATCGTACTCGTTTGATATTGAAAGTTTTTGCAACACGATTTACTGCGTCAATTCGGGCAGGCATCAGGTGGAAAGCTACGCTGTGGACGGTAAATTCATCGCCTCCTTCGGTATTCCCGGAAGCAAACCGGGGACTTTTTCGGGGTGCTGCAACCCCGCCCGCATTACCTTTACCGATGATGGACAGCTGCTTACTTCGGAAAAAGGCAACCCGCGCATCTGCCTGTTCGAAAGAAGCGGCCGATTTGTCCGTATGCTTCTGAACAGCAAAATGCTCGGCGGCGGGCACGATACCTACGAAGTACAGGTAGAGAACGACAAAATTTACGTTGCCGGACGAGAAGAAATCAACGTGTATAGCTACTAAGCGTGTATAAATACTAAGAAACACATCATTGCAATCATGGAAGAAAGTATATCGCGAAAAAAGTTTTTGAGAGCGGTTGGCTCAATTATTACAGGCGGCGCCATTGCCGGCGTTTCGGGCACAATTATCAGCAAATATCAGCCAAAAGATGGCCTTACTCCTGTTTTGGCAGGCAAGCAGCCGGAAAATGGTGGCTTTGCTTCGCCCTACAAGCCAATTGTTGTATTTACCTCGCCGGGAAGCATCGAAGCCTTTGAGCAGCACGACGACAAGCTGTACGTGGTTACCGAAAACAAGCTTACGGCTATGGACGACTACGGAAAAACCTTGCTCCGCTTTGGCGTTAAAGAGGGATTAACCCGGGACATGGCCGTCGACGCCGACGAAATTTACCTGCTTCGCCCCGCTTCCGTTCTGGTTTACTCGCACTCGGGAGAGCTGCTGCGCGAGTGGGATGCCTGCAGCGAGCTGTCCAACTACTGCTCGCTTACGCTTGCCGAGAATTTTGTATTTGTTACCGACAAGGATAACAAAAACATCTGCAAATATACCCGCGAGGGCACATTCGTGAAATTTATCAATAGCCCCAACCGCTTTATAATTCCAAGCCTAACCTTTGGCATTGCATACGCCAACGGAAAGCTGTACTGCTCCAACTCGGGTCGGCATCAGGTAGAAATCTACTCAATTGACGGGGAGTACGAAGGAAAATTCGGCTCGGCGGGAGGGCAGCAGGGATATTTTTGCGGATGCTGCAACCCCGTTTACCTGACCTGCACCCCAACGGGCGAAATCATTACCTCCGAAAAAGGCAACCCGCGCGTAAGCTGCTACGGCAACGACGGCAAGTTCCGTTCTCTGCTGCTCAACAGCAAAATGCTCGACGAAGGAAGCGCGGCGGCAAGTAAGGTAAAGATAGCCGGTGGCAAGCTCTTTACGGCAGGCAAAGACAAGGTTAGGGTTTACGAATACGACCCGCAGCTGGCGGCAGCGGCAGGCGCATGTGGCGGCTGCGGCGTGAACTGCGGGCTACGGAAAGGTTGAGAAAATAAGCCTGAATAATAAGTTTGAAAAAATAAGCTCATAAAGTAAGCTCACCAGCATGAAAAAGTATACGGCCAGCCCCATATCGCGCAAGCGGTTTTTGCAGCTATGCGGCTCGATAGCGGCAGGAACGGCAATTGCCGCCGTATCGGGCGCTGCCGCCACGCAGGCAATACGGCGGCGCAGTGCCGATTACTTCTGGCAGATAGACCCGTCGAAATGTACGTTCTGCGGACGCTGCGAAAAGGAATGTGTGCTTACGGTATCGGCGGTCAAGTGTATTCACGCCAACAAAGTATGCGGCTACTGCGACTTGTGCGGCGGCTACTACCGCGCCAACGTGAAAGACCTGAATACGGCAGCCGAAAACCTGATGTGCCCAACAGGCGCTATCAAGCGGGAGTACGTAGAAGACCCCTACTTTGAATACACCATAGACGAAAGCCTCTGCAACGGCTGCGGCAAGTGCGCCAAGGGTTGCAACTCATTCGGGAACGGGTCGCTATACCTGCAAGTAAAGCAAGAGCTGTGCAAAAGCTGCAATGAATGTAAAATATCGAAGGTATGCCCCGCAGACGCTATCCGGCGAGTAGCAAGGGGTAAAGCTTATATGCTGAAAGATGCTTGAAAAGACACATGAGTAAAGATGCTTGAGTAAAGACACATGAAAAGCTGCATGAAAAAACTTATTGAAATACTGATACTAATTCTTTTGTCGGCCGCAGCGGAGGCTCAAAGCAGGTTTCCTAAACCCGATTTTGAGTCGGGCTACCAATATCCGACATTCAGCTACGCTGTGCCCGGCGAAACGCTGTGGAGTACGGTTGATGTTATCCTGCTTGCTGCAATGATGAGCGTAACGGCGTGGGCGGTTATCAGGCAGCGCAGGCGTACGCCTGTATTTATCGTCTCCATCATTTCCGTCCTGTACTTCGGTTTTTTCAGGAGCGGCTGTATATGCAGCGTCGGCGCAATTCAAAATGTGATTTTATCATTTATCGACAGCTCTTACGCAATGCCTCTGACGGTATTTTTGGTGTTTATTCTGCCTGTCATCTTTACGTTTTTTTTTGGGAGAGTATTTTGTGCAGGCGTATGCCCGTTCGGCGCGCTGCAGGAGCTGGTAAACATTAAAAATTTCAGGCTGTCGAAAGCCGTATCGGCAGCGTTGGGCATAATTCCCTGGATTTACTTGATATTTGCCATTTTGTATGCCGCCACTCGAAGCAGCTTCATCATTTGCCGCTTCGACCCATTCATCGGCATCTTCCGTATGGGCGGCGACGCTGGAATGATAACTTTCGGCGGCTTGCTGCTGGTTGCTTCCGCTTTTACCGGCCGTCCATTTTGCCGCTTTCTGTGCCCCTACGGTGCGCTGCTGAGCCTCTTTTCCCGTTTTTCCATTTGGCGCATCAGCATCACGCCATCCTGCATCAGCTGCGAGCTTTGCCACAACGCCTGCCCCGTTGCCGCCATTCGCCCTCCCTACGAAAATAAGGTCAAAGAGCGCCGCAGAGATGGCGTGAAAAGGTTGCTTGCCTACCTTATTTTTCTGCCGGTAATGGCGCTTGCAGGTGCGCTTGCCGGGCGCATGGCAAGCCATTCGCTCAGCACAGTCAATAAGGATATTCGGTTGTACAGGCAGGTGGCGCAAAACGAAGTAAATCCTCGCGATATTCAGCCTGTTGACGTGGAAGTTTTCTTTTCGCAGGGCGGAACGGTAGATGAGCTGGAGGCGCGAGCTGCAAAAATCGGCGCCGACTTCAAAGCATACTCCACCGCTGCCGGAGCGCTGATTGGCTTAGTAGTGGCAATTACGCTGATAAACCTTTCGGTGAAGCGGACACGGAAAACCTACGAAATAGACCATGCCGCCTGCGTTGCCTGCGGCAGATGCTTCGGGTATTGTCCTCAAAATATAAAACATCAGCGCACAAATGACATGAGTAAAAAAGACAGCATAAGAGTTCAGGGAGTTGGAAAATAGATTAGCGAAAGTTTTGGCAAAAAGTGATTATCTTTGTACAGGGATTTTACAGCTATAAAACAGTGAAAAAATATACAAGCTATGAAACAGCTGGGATTGGATACACAGTCTTTCGAGAAGCTGCGCAGCAGGCAATGCCTGTACGTGGACAAAACCGAAGCCATCCACAGGATGATTACGGGCGGAAGGATTTATTTTCTTTCACGTCCGCGCCGGTTCGGGAAGTCGTTACTGGTAAGCGCTCTTGAAGCCTTATTCAAGGGGAAGAAAGACCTGTTCGAAGGTCTCCATATTTACGACAAATGGGACTGGTCGCAACAGTATCCGGTTATCAAAATTGACTGGGCAGGGATAAACCATTCGACGCCGAAAGAAATGGAGAACAGTTTGACGTTTCGCCTGAAAAAAAATGCACAAAGTTACGGGATTACCTTAATTGCCGAATCTGCGATTGACTGTTTCAGTGACTTGATAGAGGAATTGCATAAAAAAACCGGCAAAGACGCAGTTATCCTGATTGACGAATATGATAAACCGATTACTGCTCATCTCACCGATTCTCATCTGGAAACAGTCAAAGCATATGTGCATGATTTTTATCAGATAATGAAAAGTTCTGATGAATATTTACAGTTTGTTTTCCTGACCGGCGTGTCAAAATTTTCGGGACTGTCGATTTTTTCTGCCCTGAACAATCCGCGGGATATTACTTTAGATAGAGAATATGCAGCGATATGCGGATATACACAGGAGGAACTGGAGAATAGTTTTTCGGAATATATCGACCGCGCCGCAGAATACCTGGAGATGACAAAAGAGTATTTGCTGGAAAAAATCCGTTACTGGTACAACGGTTATACCTGGGACGGAGAAACAGCTATATACAATCCCTTTTCGACAATGAATTTCTTTGAAAAACAGGAGTTCGACAACTACTGGTTTAGCACCGGCACACCGACTTTCCTGATTAATCTTATTCAGCGTCGCAATCGAATGGACATTGCATTGAACCCTGTTGTTGTTGACGGAAAAATATTTGCGGGATATGATCCGGCGAATATAGGCGAAGTATCCCTGCTGTTTCAGACAGGCTATTTGACCATAAAAGAAATCGACCTGATCGACGGACGCGCCCAATATACGCTTGGCGTCCCCAATTCGGAAGTCGGCGAATCCCTGTTGACATATCTGGTGCAGGCTTACGGAAAATATCCCGACGAACAAATCGACGAATTGCGGCGAACAATGCAGCGGCAAATAACCGGCTGCGACGAACCCGGTTTTGCACG
>JAISAC010000147.1 GCA_031266935.1 Prevotellaceae bacterium | reverse complement strand
CCTGTTGTTGAAGTTATGCGTGTCCTGGGCAATTCCTTGCTTGTCAAGGACAACATTCGGGAACTCCTGATGCCTATGGCATATAAGGCCTCTGAGTATGATGATGGCCAACTGCATTTTGACCTCAAATTTGATTAATAATTTTTAATAGACACGAGTGTTGATATGTGAAGATAAAGAGATGTTATATAAGCCAAAATCAGATTTCCCCAAAAATCATCATCATCTCTCAATCCTTTGTTTTTTGCGATGCCGGCAATCTCCGATAATAGTTCCAAGTCGTCTTGATGTGCACCGGTTATATGTACAAAAGTTATTCCCATTTATTATTTCAATAAATCAGTTAAGAAAACTTTTGCATCTTCAAATGCTTTTGACTTGGACCAGTTTTTCACATTATTTTCTCGAACAATAAACAGACTATTTTTGCTGTATATTTTATCTTTAACAGTATAAATATTTTTATTGCCGATTTCTTTAACAAACTGCATCAAATTGTAATTAACAACCTGTTCAATAGAAATATTCTGCCTCCCTTTCGATAAGAACTCTATTTTAATGCCAACAAAACTTGAAATGAGTTTCCTGTCAGTATATTTAGTGCTCTTAATGCTTATGCTGTCGTCAATATGAGGTTTTATAATGCTTATAAAGAAAGATATATAATCGTCAATCTCGTTAGCAGACACTTTTCTTGATTTTAAAGAAAAATCAAGGACTCTTTGCCGTTCAAATTTATTTAGTCCGTATAAATCGAAAATTAATTGATTAAGAGTATCCTTATGATTTTCGAAAGTGAACTCTTTACTTCCAATTTTGCTCGCCAATTCTGAAATTTCGGATATCAATTTTACATCATATAACATAGGTGCCGGCAGCTGAATGATATCATTCATTGTTGTTTTAGGAAAAGAGTCGGAAACCCTTTTTCGATGTTTTACGGTAAGGTAATAGTTAATCAAATCCGAATTTAAAATGGCCGTAAAAAGCGGATAAAGGTTCGCCTCCTTTAGCCTTAATGAATAAATATCAAAGCAATAATAAGTCGGGGTATTTACATAAACAGCTCTTACTCTCGTCCCGATACGGGGTAACAATATTCTTTCTCCCGTAAAATCATCATTAGTGCGAACCCGCTCAAAAACATCCTTCTGACGCACAATATCAGGTTTATAAAACATGTGTTTGCCAACAATCCGAAAAGGTTCCATATTCGAACATTCCAGGAATGGAATACAATAATCACTGTCCTTTTCTTCTTTTGCATGCTCTGCAATCAGGTTTTCTTTATATTCCTGTCTCTCTTTTTTTGAAAGATTCAATTTTTTAGGAAGATTATCGCTCCCAACAATTTGTATTCCGTTGTTTATAGAAAATCCTGTTCTGCTGTCTGCATCCTCACACAAATATTCAGACAAAGGGTCACATTGTGCATTAATCTTATAAGCCAAATTTATATCTTGTTTTTCAGCAATAAAATAATCTCGCAATATCGTCGTCCCGTCAATTAATTCGGACTGATTTATTTCAATTAAATCATTATCCCGTAACAATACTATTCTGAACAGTTTTGAAAAATCCGTTAATTTGGGGGTTAAAAATTTCAAGACATTATTTCCTTCCGGTGTACTTGAAAATATAATAACCGATGTACTTTCCTTGGCGTTTTCAAACAGAATATTTTTGACCTCTGCTAAATTATAAAACTTTGATATTCCGTATCTATTATAAAAAAAACGTTGAAATTCTTTTGATGAATCGCTATTGAAATTTGACAGGTTGGAAACAAATCCCAGCTTCGTTTTCTTGTTGCACCATTCCTGTATCTTTATAAAGAAGCACTGTGATAGCTGCTTGTTACTAACGGTTTCTTTATGTTGTTTCCAAAAGGCTTCTTCTTCCTCGCCTTCCCTGATTTGCGAAAATGGAGGATTTCCAATGACATACTCGAAATTGCTGACTCCGTTAATAGAAGATACATTAAGCGCATTGCCCTGTACTATATTTGATGTAAAATCAAATGGAAATATTTTAAAATCTTCTTCTGTTTCAATTTTCTTTTTAATAAATTCTTTAAGTTCGTCGGGTTTAATCTCAGCCAAAAGCTCCAAATAGAGCGAAAGAATGGCTAAACGTCGGGCGTTTTCCTGTTTCTCAATGCCAAAAATGTAATCGGAAAGAATCTTGTTTCTTTTGGCGATATCTTCAATAGAAGCATTCGTACATAATCCTTCATTGGCAAAAAGTTTTCTTAACCCAACGACTAAAAACATACCCGAACCACATGATGGATCCAGGATTTTTCCGGTTCGGTTTACAGTCTCATCAACTATCAGCTTTGCCAGGCCTTCCGGCGTATAAAAAATGCCTTCCTCCGATTGATTTTCATCAAAAAACATTTCATACACATGTCCTATAAATTCGGTTGGGATAATATCAAAGCGATATCCAAACAGAGACAATTGTCCGGTCTCAAAATTTTTCCTTTCTAAGGCGTCTGCTATAAGATTCAGTGCAGAATCAAGAAAATGCTCTGGCGGTATGCGTGGATTTTCAAAAAGGGTATTATTGAATATCTGATTAATGATACTAAAAAGTTCGTTTATATCGTCTTTTCTGTGGGATTTTAGCAGCTGAATGTATGTATCATTGACAGTAAAATAATGCCCGTAAAAAAATGAATTAATAATATGTTTATCTTCCAGAAATTTGATAAACAATGTTCGGTCTATTAACGCCTGAATAATAATATCACGCTGCTTTTCATCAGATATTATTGCTGAATATTCTTCCTGCAATTTCTTTCTCAGGATTCGTAAAGTTTTTACCAACCCTCTGTCAACAGTTAGTCGTTTATTCTTAATATCCTGTTGTGCGGATTTATATATCTCCCAAAAAAGACCTGTGTCAAAGTTGGATTTAGCAATTTTTTCCAATAGTTGATTGTCATCTTCATTTCCTGTAAAAATATCAATAACTATGGGAGGTTTTAACGGATCTGAAAATGAATAAAGCAATTCAAGCCTGTCTTGATTATGGACAAACAATAAATCGCTTTTATTTTCATTCCAAATATATTTTCTTATTTCAAACAGGTCATTGGCGTCAAGATTGGGAGTATCAATCAAAGTAAAAATGCATTGTGTTTTTCCATTTAGCGGCGTATATCTGAATGTTTTGCATTTTATTTTTTGCGAAAGAGATAAATTGTTCTCAAAAGGAATCTCTATCGGCTTCAATTCGTTATCGAAGTCGAAATCTACACGCCCAAGAAAAACTCTACTATCCATCGCCATAATGTGACATATTTAACGCTGCAAATGTACGGATTTTTTTGAAATTTCGTATGACGTTCCGGCTATTTGCAATATTTTGTCTCGCTATAGCGACCCGCTCTTGCTATAATGCCCGTCAATATTTTACATCTCTTTTCGGCAGGCGGTCAAAAGTGGCGTTAATATCCACGTGGCTCTTTTTCTTTTTAGCGCTTCCACATTGGGTTTTGCGCAAGGATTTTTTGGTAAACAGGGCAGTCGGCATCGTGCGCTCCCGGCAAGTATCCGATGCTCATCAGGAACTCGCCGACAATCTCGCCTCCCGTAAACTTGAAAGTACGCTTGAATAGCTTCACCCATTCTTCCTTTGTTTTGGGATGATTTGTCTCAAGCCACTTTTCAAAAGAGCCATATTCTTTTTGCAGATGAAGAATAGCCCCGGCGTTTTCGATGGCTGCACGTATTTTCAGCCTATTGCGGATAATTTTCGGATTGCCCAGCAGCCGGCTTACATCTCTTTCGGTGTAATTCGCAATTAGGGCAACGTCAAAGTCGTCATAGGCCTCCCGAAACGCGGCCTCCTTCTTTAAAACAGTTTCCCAACTCAGCCCCGCCTGATTGATTTCTAAGATCAGGCGTCCAAGCAGCTCGTTATCGTCGTGAATCGGGAAACCGTAAAAGTTGTCGTGATAGCTTTCGTGGAAAAATCTTTTCTCTTCCGGCTCAATCGTTTCTATGTAGGTGCAGTAGCTCATTTTCCGTTCGGCTGATGCGCCTACAAGCTGTCCCCAAAATCTTGCTTAAATTTGTCCATCAGCTGCTTAGGCCAATCGGACACCGGCTCCAGCCCTCCCATGAAGAAGCGGAGCACGCGCGGCTCGTAAACAAACCGCAGGCCGCCAATCAGGCTTCGGTTTTCGTACAGCCACGTCATGCGGTCCTCCACGTACTTTATTTGCGAAAGCGTGAAAACGCGGCGCGGGACGGCCAAGCGCAGCAGCTCCATGTCGGCGTACGTTTCGTTGCCGTACTCGTCGCGCTGGTTTGAGATGGAGCCGCGCTCCATGCCGCGTACGCCCGATATGAGGTAGAACGCCGTTGCCAGCGCTCCCGCCGGGTACATCGTTTGCGGAATGTGCGCGCAGATGTTCATGGCGTCAACGTGGCATCCCAGCACACCCGCCGGCGTAACCACCGGAACTCCTTTGCTGTCGAGCGCGTTGACTAAGTACTCAATAAACTGCGGGCTTTGGCAAATCATGCTTTCGTCGAGCGTTTCGCGCAGGCCTACGGCCATTGCCTCAATTTCGCGCACCGAAATGCCTCCGTAGGTCAGGAAGCCCTCGAAAAGCGGCACCAGCGGCTCAAACTCGCGGTATATTTCGAGGCTGTTGGTGCAAATCCCGCCGCCCCGCGAGGAGCTCAGCTTGCGCGCCGAAAAATATACGATGTCCGCCAGCGCGGTCATGGCGAGTATAATTTCGGCCATTGACTTGTCGGCAAACTCCGGCTCGCGCTGCTTCACGAGGTAGGCATTTTCGCCCAGCAGGCTGGCGTCGAGCACCAGCTTGATGCCGTACTTTTGGGCTATGGCATGCACCTCGCGCAGGTTGGCAATTGAGAAAGGCTGCCCGCCAATGAGGTTCGTCGAGGCCTCCATGCGAATGTACGGAATATTTTTCACCCCGTGCAGCTCAATGACCTCCTCCAGCTTCTTGACGTTCATGTTGCCCTTGAAAGGGTGGGTGCTCTTGATGTTGTACGCCTCGTCGTAGAGCAACTCCACGATTTTTCCGCCGTACTGCGTAATGTGCGCCAGCGCGGTGGTAAAGTGGTAGTTCATGGGGATGAGGCTACCCTGCTTCACGTAGGCGTTGGAGATGATATTTTCGGCAGCGCGACCCTGGTGTGCAGGCAGCAGGTATTGCTTGCCGAGCACCTCCTCCACAGCGGCCTTCAGGCGGTAGAAGCTTTGCGACCCTGCGTAGGCGTCGTCGGCTATCATCATGGCGGCAATCTGGTTATCGCTCATAGCGTTGGTTCCGCTGTCGGTGAGCATATCCAGAAATACGTCAACCGTGTTAAGGCGAAAGGTGTTGAAGCCGCTTTTGTACAGCGCTTCAAGGCGACGCTCAATGGGGACAAGGTGCAGCTTTTGCACCACGCGAACTTTGTGCAATTCCAGCGGAATATTTTCTCCGCTATAAAATTTTACTTGAGGAGATTGGCTCATAAATAACAATTTATTATTTAACTATTAAACACTTACTTATAGCTGCTGTAGCGCATCTGTTTATGGCTAAAAAGGTGCGCAAGTTACAAAATGTTAAGCATAGTAGGAAAAATTTAGCGAAAAATTTTTTGAAAATATCAAAACGCAGCCATAAAAAATTTGTATATACCATAAAATCAACAAGTAAAATCAATGAAAAAGTAACACGTCCGGCGTAAATATTTCCCATTCTCGAATTTTATCTTTACTTTTGGCCGGATTTAAGTACGTCCGGTGCATAATACATCCTGCGCATAATGCGGAATGCTATAAATCATTACCTAACATAATCCCTAATAATCCTATGCCTGCAAATATTCGGTGGGGAATTGTTGGCTGCGGCGACGTTTGCGAAGTAAAAAGCGGCCCGGCCTTTTACAAATGCGCACGCTCGTCGTTAGCGGCCGTTATGCGGAGAGATGCCGCTAAGGCGAAAGACTTTGCCCTGCGCCACGGAGCTGCCCGGTATTACTCCAACGCCGACGATTTGATTAACGATACGGAGGTAGATATTGTATACGTCGCTACGCCTCCTGAAAGTCATGCCGAGTTGGCCATCAAGGCATTAAAGGCATGTAAGCCGGTCTACGTGGAGAAACCCATGGCGATTAGCTACCAGGAGTGCCTGCGAATGTTGGACGCAGCAAAGGCATACCAACAAAAATTATTTGTGGCCTACTACCGCCGGTCCCTACCCTACTTCCTGAAAATAAAGGAGCTGATAGATATTGGAGCTATTGGCAAGCCGCAAGTAGTGCAGGCGGGATTTTTCCGTCCGCCGCTTTTTTCCGACAAAGATAAAAGCCTGCATACCTGGCGGATAAATAAAGAGATAGCCGGAGGAGGCTACTTTTACGATATGGCATCCCACACGATTGACATCCTGATGTTTTTGCTGGGTAAAATCACCAAAGCCAACGGCGTAACCGGAAACGTTGCCGGCTGGTACGAAGCGGAAGATGTGGTTAGCGCATCCTTCCTTTTTGAATCGGGAGCCGTTGGCTCGGCCGTTTGGCTCTACGCCTCTTCCGAGACGGAGCAAAAAGATTGGATTAAAATAACGGGAGATAAAGGCTCTATTCGCTTTTCCACCTTCGCATTTTCGAGCATTGAGCTTAGCACCGAAGTCGGAATAAGCACATTTGCCTGCCCAAAACCGGAGCACATTCAGCAAGCTATGGTACAATCAATCGTCGATGAGCTCTTGGGAAGCGGGATTTGCCCCTCCACCGGCGAAACCGGCGCCCTTACCAGCCGGGTGATGGAGGAAATTTACAAGTGAAAGGGGATTTGCCATAAAAATTTGCCATAAAAATTTGCTATATTTGCAGAAAATGCTGCGCGCTGCAGCGTTAATAAGGTCAATCTGTCCTTGAATTACTTGCTATAAATCACAATAAATAAAAACTCATTCGCGCATGAAAAAAATACTATTTTTGGCGGCAGCGGCGCTGCTTGCTGCTACTGCTGCAAAAGCCCAATCGGGCGAAAAGAACTTTATCGACCAGCCGTACATTGAGGTAACGGGCAGGGCCGAAAAAGAAGTCATACCCGACGAAATTTACCTCAAAATCGTCATCAACGAAAACGACAACAAGGCCAAGCAGCCGCTCGAGCAGCTCGAAAGCAAAATGATTGCCGCCCTGTCCAAGCTGGGCGTAAACGTTTCAAAAGATTTGGCGGTAAAGGATTTGTCCAGCTCATTCAGGCAGTACTGGTACAAAAGCAGCGATATTTTTGCGTCCAAGGAGTACCAGCTGCTGGTGCACAGCGCCACCATGGCGGGCAAGGCGCTGCAAGAGCTCGAGGCGCTTGGCATCTCGAATATCTCCATCGCCAAAGTTGACCACTCGGAGATAGAGAAGCTCAGGCGCGAGGTGAAAATTAGCGCAATGAAAGACGCCAAATCGAAAGCGGCAGACTTGCTGCAAGCCATCGACCACAAAGTTGGCCGCACGCTATGGGTGCAGGAGGTTGACCGTATGCCATACCGCGCCTCCTTTCCGGTGATGCGGGCAAAAATGCAGTCCGCCAACGCTAAGGTAGAGATGGAGCAGCAATCCGAAGTTGAGTTTGAAAAAATTAAGCTGGAGTACACCGTTACGGCGCGATTTGCAATAGAGCCATGAAGATAGTACGCGACATTTTCCTCGACTTCATCAACCTTATCTACCCCAGCTGCTGCGAAGCCTGCGGTATGCTGCTGGTAGCGGGAGAGCGCGTGCTGTGCTCCTCCTGCCGCTACAAGCTGCCGCGCACCAACTACTGGCTGCAAAAGGGAAATCCGGTGGAGCAGATTTTTTGGGGGCGCGTACCGGTGGCAAACGCCTGCTCGCTGTTTTTCATGAGCAAGGGCAGCAGCTACCGCAAGCTGCTGCACAGGCTCAAGTACGGCAACAAGCCGCAAATTGGCATAGTGCTGGGGCTGCTGCTGGGCAACGAGCTTGCAAAGGTTGCCGACTACGCCGGCGTTGAATTTATCATGCCCGTGCCGCTGCACGTCAAGCGACAGCGCAAGCGCGGCTACAACCAGAGCGAAAAAATTGCCACCGGCATTTCGCAAGCCATCGGCAAGCCGCTGCTGACGGACGCCGTTTTTAGGCAGCAGTACAACGAAACGCAAACGAAAAAAACGCGCGAGGAGCGCTGGAGCAACGTATCCGGAGTGTTTGCCGTGCGCCCCAACGCCGCAGCCCGGCTTGCCGGCAGGCACATCCTCCTCGTTGACGACGTGCTCACCACCGGCGCTACCGTCGAGGCCTGCATTGCCACCATGCTCAAAGCGGCCGACTGCAAAATCAGCGTGGCTACGCTGGCGGTAGCAAAGTAGCGCTGCCTATCCGCTTTTCTGCTTCGTCGGCAAAGGTCAGCGTTTTCTCTTGCCATTCCGGAAAATGCTTTGGGCTTTTGCCGCGCAGCCTGTCCATTTTTTCCGGCAGCTCGGTCAAGTCGGTCAGCCTCAGCTGGGCAAACATGGGAAGCATCTTGTGGCAGAGCGCCTGCGCAGCCCGAAAATCTCCTTTTTTTACATGCCGACGGAGCAAGCTAAGGTTGCGCGCGGTATCGGCTACAAACACCTTTACCACTTCTGCGGCGGCCTCTCTGTCGCCGCCAAAAAAGTCAAGCAGCGAAGCCACGCCGCCGTCAACCGGTGGGGGGACAAGGCTTTCGTCGGCAGCTCTTTTTTCGGGTAGTCCGGCAAGCAAGCTCATCGAAAATGGCTTTGGCAGGTAGCCGTCAAAACCTTCCGCTATGGCTTTTTCGTGCGAAAAATCGCTGTGCGCCGTCATCACAAAAACAGGAATGAAAGGCGACGCCTCGCGCACCTTCAGCAGAATATCCTTTCCCGAAATATTTTTCATGTTCATGTCGGTGAGCACCATATCAAAATCCGCAAGCAGCGGAAGCTGCTCCTCAAATTCCTGCCAATTTTGGCACGTAGCAACCGTATTGCCCAGCCTGCGCTGCATCTCCTCCAGCATGACGAGCAGCGCTGCGTCGTCGTCCACCACCAGCGCACGGCGGATTTTTCCGGCGGCGGCAACCTCCGGCGCTTTTTGAAGCTCAACCATCGCTGCCGACGCCTTTTCGACCGGCAAGGTAAACTCTACTTGCGTACCTAAATCCTCCTGTGAGCGTATGCAAATTTCGCCCTGTAAAATCTCCAGCAGCCCTTTTACAACAAACATTCCCATCCCGCTTCCCTCAACAACGGGGCGGCCGGTTTCGACCTGCAAAAAGGGCTTGAAAAGATTTTCAATTTTCGCCTCCGGTATGCCGATACCCGTATCTTCGACCTTAAAGCGCAGCGCGCTGCCATCTTCCCACGCGCTCAGGGTAACTTTTCCTTTCGGGGTATACTTCACGGAGTTTGATACGAGGTTCACGATAATTTGCTTAAGCTTCAGCCTGTCGGATGTAATGTACCGAAGCTCATTAATTCCGCATTTATGCTCAAATGCAAGCCCTCTGTGCATGGCCAGCGGGGCAAACATTGCCACAACCTCATGGCACAACTCCTGCACGTCGAAAGCGTTGCGGTTCAGCTGCAGCTTGCCCTGCTCAAGCCCCGAAAAATTGAGCAGGTTGTTCAGCAGCAAAAGGATGTACGTCCCCGAGCTTTGCATGGAGGCAAGCTGCTGCTGCTGCTTCGGCGGGAGCTTTTCATCTTTCCAGAGCTCCATGTAGCCAAGCATGGAGGTTAGCGGCGCCTTGATGTCGTGCGATACCGAGAGCAGCAGGTTATGCCGGCTGTTCATCAGCTCTTCGGTGCGCTTTTTTTCCTCCTCCAGCGCGCTGCGGGTGGAGTAGCTCTTGTTTACGTCAACAATTATCATCAAAACGAACAGCAAAACCAGCAGCGACAGCACCACGCTAACGACAACGGAAAACAGGTAGTTGCTCTCCACCTGCTGCTTGTTTTTTTGAATTACGCCGAGCGCCGAGTCCAGCGTTTGCCGGTGCAGCTTGATGAGCAGCGCCGATATTTCCTGCGACACCTCCTG
Organism: Prevotellaceae bacterium; assembly: GCA_031266935.1. Taxonomy (GTDB): domain Bacteria; phylum Bacteroidota; class Bacteroidia; order Bacteroidales; family UBA932; genus JAITMY01. The sequence continues at coordinate 21,729 of JAISAC010000147.1, read as the reverse complement.
GTCGGCAGCTACCAGCTGATTGACCTGCCGCTCTATGGATTTTAGCCTCCGCGCGTAGCCTTTGCTGGTTTGCTCCGACATTCTCCACATCCCCGACAGCGTGGACAGCATGGACAGCGTATCAACCGCAACGTTTCGCAGCGTATTTGTCTGCATGGTGGTCACTACGTGGTACACCTCTTTCCCCGGCGGCGGCGACGGCGAAGAGGAAAAAATGTTCCCGATTTTTTGCCAAAAACTTTTTTTAGATTCCTCCTGCTCAACCTCCTGCACCAGCGTATCCTGATGAATGACCGTAACAACGACCGAATCGGTTGTTACCGGCGGAGTGTAGCTTTGGAGCCAGCCAACGAGCGTATCGGCGCTGTCGTACCGGCTAAAGTATCCGGCAAGCTTCGAAATGGCCACCTCCTTTTTTTGCAGCAAAAGAACGATGTCGTGCAGGGTTTTGAACTGCATGGAGTCGCTGGACAAGGAGATGAGCGAGTCTATCTGCTGCCCTACAGCGGGCAGCGCTTTCTGAAATTGCTGAAAGTAGCATGGGTTGCTGGAGAACAGGTACAGGTTTGCCGCCGACTGCGCCTGCTGCACCGACGCCGTCAAATCGTCGGTCAAGGAAAGGATGAGGTTGTGGTGCTCTACGTTTTGCTTCTGGCGGTCAATGCGGACATCGAGGTGGTAAATGTACAAAACCATCCCAATGCAGGCCACCGGCACAAGGAGGTAGCCCAGCACGGCCTTAGCGCGAATTCTATGCTCAATACTTTTTTTCATGGAAAGCCTCCTTCATAAGCGGCTATCTGGCATTGGCTTCGTCCCTGCTAAACTTGTAATTACGGGTATCGAGCGCAATGCTGTTGAAGGTTACTTTCTTTTCAGAAAGTTCTTTGCTAATTTTTTCATCTGTTTCGTTAAGGATGCTGCGGGCTAACTCTGCCTTTTGGACATCAAAAGTTAAGGAATTCATTGCGTTATGGTTTATTAATGACACAAATATAGGCGTTTTTTTTCATTCGGCAAATTCCCCGAGGTGCATTTCAAAAATTGCCGCACTGTGGCGCAACGCCGCAAGTGGCGGGAGAAACGCACAACCTGTGCAAAAATCACTTACCTTGCTTTTTTGCGCTTCGCGCAGCTCATTAGCCTGCGCCCGTAACTCCGTGAGGATCTTTAGCGCTTCCATGGCGCCTATCTCAACGTCAACCAATACTTTTTGTTCGGTATTTTCTGCCATTTTATTTTGATTTATGAATTATTTTTGCTATATTTACACAAGAAAAAAAAACAAAGTGCTAACCCTTTAAATTTTACAGCTATGATTATTTGGTACACAATGTGGATTTTAGTTGCAATTGCAGTTGTAACAGCGGCTATTGGAGCGGTTGTTGGAATATCAGAAGCCATTTACGACGCTGATAAGGAGATGAAAGCCAAAAAGATTGACATCCCCGAGCTGCTAAGGGAAATGAGAGCCAAAGAAAGCGCCGCCGCTATATCTTAATCATCTCTACCTTGCACGGCCTGCCGGCCATCCAATTGCTTATCTTATCAACCGTATTTTGATATACGGCTTATCATTTGTCAATTCTCTGTAAAAAATTTTTTTCATTGTCCGCGTTTGGGAATTGCAGAAATTTCATCTAATTTTGTGAAAATGTTTAATTCGTAATTCATAGCTAACATGGCACGTCCGATTAAAGACACCCCGATCATCTACGGCGAAGACGCAAGGCGCCTTACCGAAGCAATGGAAAACGTTGTTCCCATATCAAAGGAAAGACGCGAAAAAATGAAGGAAGCGTATGAATGGTTTAAAAGTATAGCCACCTTTCCGTTGCCATGAGTACGCAAAGCGTTGATAACAGTTTTTAGTTTTTAGTTTTTAGTTGATAACGCTACCCGTTTTATCTCCTCCGGGCGCTCGCCTTTTTCCCCGTTTCAAACGTTTTTACTCCTTTTGCGTTCAGCAATGCCGGAAGATTTTGTACCGGCACGTGCACCGTCCACAAGCTGTCTACTTGCGTACCAACGGCAACTCCAAATTTGCGAAAATCCGATGGCTGCGCATTTCCGTCCACGCTCAAAAAGCCGCTTGTGCAGTAGCTGCTGTCCGGCGGCAGCCGGTACAGCCGGTAGCGCTGCACCAGCGCTGCCGACGGAGCAAAGCCCGGCGCGCAGCAGCCCTCCCCGCGCAAATCCTGAAGCAACCTCTCGGTATCGGGAGGCTGCTGCCGAGGCTCCGCCGAAAGCGTAGCGCAGAAGATCGCAGAAAAGACCGCAGAAAAAATAGCGATAAAAACCGTAAGCAATACGTGGCGCATAGCGAACGAATGTATTTTTTTGGATAACGGTAATTTTTGGGGTTGCTGCATGGCGGTACGCAGAAATCTACTTTTTCCGCTCGGCAACAACGCCAACAAGGTCAAGGAGCGCCGACTTTGCGTCCGATGCGGGAAAAATATCGAGCGCTCGTCCGGCGCTGTTGCAGTAATCGCGCACAACGCTTTCGGTATGCTCCAGCCCTCCCTGCTCGGCTACAAAGCTTACCACCTGCTTCACGTTCCGGCTGTTGAAGCTTGCGGTAGCCACCAGCGAAAGTATTTTTTTCTGCTCCGGCTTATCTACCTTTTTCAGCGCAGATATTAGCGGCAGGGTTATTTTCTTTTCACGGATATCGTTACCGCAAACCTTACCGGTAATGCTGCTGCTGTGAAAATCGAGCATGTCGTCGCGCAGCTGAAAGGCAATGCCCAGCAGCTCGCCGTAGCGCCCCACGGCGGCCAACTGATCGCCGGCAGCGCCCACCGAGTGAGCGCCAATTAGCGTACAGCTTTGGATAAGCATGGCCGTTTTTTTTCGGATAATGTCAAAGTATAGCTCCTCCGACCACTCCAGCTTGCGGGCGCGCTCCAGCTGCTGCAGCTCGCCCTCGCTCATGTAGCGGATGGCGTTGGTGGCAATATTCAGAAAATCCATGCTTTGATGCTCAAGCGCAACCAACACACCGCGCGACAGCAAAAAATCGCCCGCCAAAATCGCCTTTTTAGAATCCCACAGGGCTTTTATTGACAGGCTGTTTCGCCTCTTATCGGCATCGTCCACAACGTCGTCGTGCATCAGGGTAGCCGTGTGGAGCAGCTCCATCATTGCCGCGCCGGCGTAGGTTTTTTGGCAAATTTCGCCGTTGAGCTTTGCCGACAGGAGCACGAGGAGCGGGCGCAGCCGCTTACCTTTACTTCGGTAAATATGGTTGGTTATGGAGGATAGCAGCGGCACGGGTGATTGCAGATGCTGCCGGAAAAATGGCTCAAATTTTTCCAACTCTTGTCCTACAGTATGCTGTATAGCTGATATTTTCATGGTTAATTAGCCTAACTCAAAGAAGCGATAAAGATACACAAAGTTTTGTGAAAATCATGTTTTTTGCGTATTTTTGTAATCTGCTTTGCACAAAGGATATTTACCATGAAAGCCTTTTTTACGTGTTTTTTGTTATGCTTTTTTGCCATTCCGGCGGCAGCGGACGTAAGCCACCCAACGCTGGCGTACATCCAGGTTGACGAAAATGGCGATACCGTACCGCATGTCCGGCTACAGCCCGTATATTGCTTTGCAAGGCCCAAGTTCAAAAATGCACAGCAGGAGCGCAAGTACTATCAAGATTACGCCCGCATGGTGTACAACATGAAAAAGGTGTACCCCTACGCGAAGCTGGCAAAGCAAAAGCTGGCCGAAATGGACGCAGAGTTCCTCCTCCTGAAGGACAGCAAGGCAAAAAAGGCGTACATCAAGCGGATGGAAAAAGAAATGTTCCGGGAGTTTGAAAAGCCTCTCCGCAAGCTGACCATCTCGCAGGGGCGTATGCTGATAAAGCTGGTGGACAGGGAGACCGGACGCACCGGCTACCAAATTGTAAAGGAGCTAAAGGGCGGATTTTCGGCGTTTTTTTGGCAGTCGGTGGCCGTGATTTTCGACTCCAGCCTCAAAACGCAGTTCGACGCCGACGGGCAGGACAGAATGCTCGACCAGCTCATTATTCTATACGAAAATGACCTGCTGTAAAGCATGCTATTGAAAATATAATTCTGAATTTTATGAAAAATGTAGCCGTAATTTTTGGCGGAGATTCGTCGGAGTTTGTGGTATCGGTGCAAAGCGCGGCCAACGTGTACGGCTGGATAGATACGGAAAAGTACAAGCCGTACTTAGTAAAAATGCAGCGCGGCGACTGGCGCGTGCAGCGCGAAGGCAAGCCCGACGCGCAGGTAGACAAAAATGATTTCAGCGCGCTGCTCGACGGCGCGCGCGTAAAGTTCGACGTTGCGCTCATCGTAATTCACGGCGCTCCCGGCGAAAACGGCGTGCTGCAATCCTACTTCGACCTGACCGGCGTACCCTACTCCACGTGCAGCGCGTTTGTTTCGATGCTCACCTTCAATAAGGCTGCCTGCAAAGCGTTCTTAGCCAATACCGGCTTAGCCATGGCAAAGGCAATGCTCATCCGCAGAGGCGACGCGGTGAGCGCCAAAGAGGTGGTAAAAAGGCTGGGCCTGCCGATTTTTGTGAAGCCCAACAGCGGCGGCAGCAGCTTTGGGGTAACAAAGGTAAAATCGGAGGAGGCGCTGCTCGAAGCTATTAAGAGCGCGCTCAAGGAGGATACCGAGGTTATCGTCGAGGAGTTTATAGAAGGGGTTGAGGTTACCTGCGGAATGGTGGCGCTGAACGGCGTAGAAACCGTGCTCCCCGTAACGGAGGTGGTGAGCAAAAACGAGTTTTTCGATTTTGGCGCAAAGTACAAAGGATTATCGGACGAAATAACCCCGGCGCGCATAAGCCCCGAAGCAACGGCGCTGGTGCAGCGCACAACATCCCAAATATACAGGGCGCTGGGGTGCAGCGGCATTATCCGCGCAGACTACATTCTGCGCGGCAGCATCCCCTACTTTTTGGAGGTCAACACCGTGCCGGGAATGACGGCAGCCAGCTTTATTCCGCAGCAGGTACGCGCCGCCGGGCTGAGCATGACGCAGGTGCTGAGCGAGCTGATAGAAGACGCGCCGGCAAGGAGAGCGCGGTAGCGCCGCTTTCTTTCTGTCAGAATGTTTTCCAAAAGCTGTAAAAAAAAATTTGAAGCATGAGAATTTACACCAAAACCGGAGATAGCGGCGCTACGGCGCTGGGTAACGGCAAGCGGGTGAGCAAGGCGCACCCCCGCGTAGAGGCGTACGGAACTGTTGACGAGCTGAACGCCCACATTGGGCTGCTGCGCGCACAGGGCGTTGCCGAGCGACACCAGAGCATGCTGCTCAAGGTGCAGGATATGCTGATGCGCTACGCGGCTACGGTAGCCTGCTGCAAAGGTTACGAAATGGACGAGGACGACGTGGCCATGCTTGAGCACGAGATAGACGCGCTGCAAAAAATGCTGCCTCCCCAAAGGCATTTCATAATACCAGGCGGGAGCGTTGCCGCTGCGCAGTGCCACGTTGCCCGCTGCGTCTGCCGGCGCGCCGAGCGTTTGGTGGCGAAGCTCGGCGAAGCCGCCGATACTCCGCCTATCCTGCTGCGGCTGCTCAACCGCTTGTCTGACTACCTGTTTGTGCTATCGCGCAGCATCATTGCAGAATCGCAAATTGCTGAAAAAGCATGGATTCCATCGGCTTGAAATTTCAAAATTTTCCCTGCCTTTCCCCTGCAAAAAACCTTTTTTCATTGCATGTGCTTGGAAATCGTGAGATTTTCATGTAATTTTGGAGGCGTAACCATTTTCTTCAACCCCCAACGGATCACAAATGAAGCGCCTACCCTTTTTTATCTCCTTCCTGCTGCTAACCCTTTGCGCTGGCTGCCGAAGCGAAAATTCCAAGCTGGCCAAAATAGACCTGGCCGTTGAGGTGCAGCGATTTGATAAGGAATTGCTAACCCTCAACCCCGACAGCTTGCAGCTGCAAATTCCGGCCTTGCAGCAAAAATACGGCGATTTTTTCGCCTACTACTGCACCGGCATCATTGACGTTGGAGCGCCGCAAGATTCCGATTTTTTCGGCTACCTTGCCGATTTTCTGCGCGATGATATTGTGCGCGAGGCGTACAGGGAAGCGCAGCGCGTTTTCCCCGACTGCAGGGCGCTAAACGCCAAGCTGACCGACGCCTTAAAGCGCTACAAGCTGCACTTCCCCAACGACAAAATTCCCAGCATAATTACCTACGTGTCGGGGTTCAACCAATCCATCATGCTGGCCGAAGGCGCCATTGGGATTGGGCTGGACAAGTACCTGGGAGCGGACTATAGCCTCTACCCGCAGCTGGGTTTTTACAAGTACATGGCGCGCAAGATGTACCCCGCCAAAATCCCCGCCGACGTCATGGACGCGCTGGCGGAGGCGCTGTTTCCCTACGCCTCCGGGCAGGATGAGCTGCTGAGGCGCATTATCTGGGAAGGCAAGCGGCTGTACTTTGTCAAGCAAATGCTGCCCGCCGACCCGGATACGGCCATTTTCGGCTTTACCCAAAAAGAGCTGGACGTATGCCACAGCAACGAGGCGTACATTTGGCTATACCTGATAGAAAATAAGCTGCTTTTCTCTACCAACGCCTTCACCATTAGCAAATTTACGGAAGATAGACCGTTCACGCAGGAGTTTTCGCGTGAGGCGCCGGGGCGCACCGCCAACTGGGTTGGCTACAGAATTGTAAGCCGATACATGAAGCGCAACCCCAGCGTTACCCTGCCGCAGCTTATGCTCGACAATGGCTACCGGCAAATTCTGGAAAAATCGGGATACAACCCGAAGTAACGGCGAGGCTCCCCTACTCCACCGTCATTTTGACGATGAGCACATCGCTTGTTGGGCGGTCGCCGGGTTGAGTTTCTACGTCGGCAATTTTGTCCACCACATCCAAACCCTCCACCACTTCGCCAAATACGGTGTAGGCGCCGTCCAAAAATGGCGTTCCGCCGATTGTTTTATAGGCTTCGCGCTGCTCCGGCGTGTACGCGAACTTCTCCATGCCCTCCCACTGCGCAAGCAGCTTTTGGCGGACATCGCTCACCAGCGAATCCTGGTTGATGGTCAGGCCTTGCGCCTGCCGGCTCTGTATTTCCTCGGCAAGCATTTGGTTAAACATGCTTTGCAGCGCCTGCTGGCTGATGTTCATTTCTATTTGCGCAAGCTCGGCGTCGCCGGTCACCTTGCCCTGCACGATGTAGAACTGCGACCCGGAGGAGCGCCGCTCCGGATTTACCTGGTCGCCGGTGCGGGCTGCCGATAGCGCCCCCTTTTTGTGAATACGCTGCGCGGGGTTTATTTCTGCCGGAACGGTGTAGCCCGGGCCGCCTGCGCCGTAGCGCTGGCCGGCTTGCGGGTTGCGGGTTGCGGGGTCGCCGGCCTGCACCATAAAGTCTTTGATTACGCGGTGAAAGATGAGGCTGTCGTAAAAACCTTCTTCTGCCAGCTTGAGAAAGTTGTCGCGATGCTGCGGCGTTTCGTTGTACAGCTTAACCTTGATGCTGCCGAGGGTAGTCTCAATAAGGACTGTTTTTTCCACTGATTTAGTATTTTTAGTTTGACAAAATGTAATAAAATTTATTGCTGCAATCAGAAAAACAGCTAACACAATATTTTTTGCTTTCATACGTAGTACATTAAATGGTAACTTTGTCGACTTTACTAAGAATTTGGAACGGATGTAGCAGCTACAATCGAACTTTTCCGGATGCAAAGATACAAATTTAATTACAGGTTGTTCACCGCTAAACATATATTGTTTATTTTTTGCTGGCTTTGGGGAGGTCTCTTTTGCGCCGGCACGGCAGCAGCACAGCAGGTAGCGCTGGTGCTCTGCGGTGGAGGGGCAAAGGGCTTGGTACACCTTGGCGTCATCAAGGCGCTGGAGGAAAACCAAATCCCCATTGACGCTATTGCCGGAACGTCCATTGGCGCCATCGTAGGCGGCATGTACGCCGCAGGCTACACGATAGACGAAATAACGGCGTACTTCCTTTCCGAGGATTTTAAAAAATGGTCAACCGGCGCCTACGAGTCGGAGGGCAGCTACTTTTTTAAGAAGCTAGACCCCAACGCCAAACTTTTTGGGTTAAACTTCCACATTGACAAGCGCCTTCGCGTAAAGTTTATTTTACCCACCAACTACATCCCGCCCTACCAGATGGACTTTGCCTTTATGCAGCTCTTTTCGGGGGCAAACGCTGCGGCAAGCAGAAACTTCGACAGCCTGATGGTGCCCTTTCGCGCCCTCGCCTACAACGCCTACGACAAGCGCGCCTACGTGCCCGGCGGCGGCGATTTGGGGACGGTAGTACGCGCCTCCATGAGCTTCCCTGCGCTGTTCAAGCCGGTTATGGTGGACAGCGTAATGCTCTTCGACGGCGGAATTATCAACAACTTTCCGGTGGACGTGGCGGTGCACGAGTTTGCGCCCGACTTTATCATCGGGGTCAAGTGCACCGACAACTACGAGCGCCCCTCTGAGGACGACGTCTTTTCGCACATCACGAGCCTCGCTTCGCGCCCCACCAGCTACGATATGCCAACGGATAAGGGTCTGCTCATTGACGTCGACTCGCTCAACATTAGCCTCATGGATTTTAGCCAAGTCAACAAGCTGACAAAAATAGGCTACGACGCGGCCATGGAGCAGATGCCCCGCATCAGGGAGCACATACAGCGGCAGGTTTCGGCAGAAGAAATGCGCCTGAAGCGCGAGGCTTTCCGAAGCAAAATGCCGAAATTTCTCTTCAAAAACGTAACCGCAGAGGGAGAAAACGCCATGCTGAAAGCCTACATCAGCGACGCCATGCAGGGCAGGCACCGTAACGACCTCTCGCCGGAGGAGATAAAGCGCCGGTACTTTGGAGTGGTTTCCGACGGCGGAGTTTCTACATTTTTCCCAACTGCCACCTACAGCCCAAGCGATAGCGCCTACAACCTCCACCTGCGCATTTCCGCTGCCCCAAACCTAAAGGTAAACCTTGGCGGATGCTTCTCAAATTTCTCAAACCTCGGATACTTTGGCGGAGAGCATAGCTACTACTCCTTTTTTTCGATGCGCACTACATGGGACATCTACTTCGGAAACGTGTACAACTCGCAAAAAGTTATGGGGCGCTTTGACTACAACATCAGGCCTATCGGGCTTCCCGTCTTTGGCGAGCTGATGTACACCCACAACATGAACGACTACTACACCAGCAACCCCGACAACATTTTCAGCGACACCAAGCCCGACTTCATACAGGATGAGGAGTCATTTGGGCAGCTCAACGTGGGAATTCCCTTTTTGCTCAACAGCAGCCTTAGGGTAGGCGGCTCTCTGGGGGCGTACAACACCAACTACTACACGCGGCAAAACTTTCAGTCGAAAGACATACCGGAATACCTGACGTTTCGCTTCACGGAGGGGCACCTCGCCGTTGAGCATAACTCGCTCAACCGTAAAGTCTTTGAAACTTCCGGCGTGCTGACAAGCTTTAAGTTCAGCTACGTAAGCGGATACGAGTACCACACCTTTGGCACAACAGCAGTGGCAGCGGCCGAAGATTCTACCATAGTGGAAAAAAGAAAGTACATGGGCGGCCGCAACTTTTGGTCGCTGAAATATACGCACAAGGCTTTTTTTAAGCCCATAAAGTATTTATCGCTGGGGTACTATCTGGAGGGGGCGCTGTCGCAAAAGGTGCTCTTTAGCGATTACTACTCTACGCTATTCTTGCTGCCCGACTTTAACCCGATGTACAACATGCAGGGCTTTTTCCTCGAAAATTTCAGGGCTGCAAGCTACCTGGCCGCCGGGCTTATTCCGTCCTTTACGCTCTCCGACATATTAGACCTGAGGGTTGAGGGGTACGCCTTTCAGCCTTTCACAAGGCTCAGCAAGGAAAACACTCAGGAAAATGTGAGGTACGAAAGAGGCGTGAGGAGCAGCAGCTTCATGGGGGCCGTATCGCTGATTATTAATACGCCGGTAGGTGCGCTCACGCTATCGGGCATGTACTACGACAAGTCAAACCGGCAGCTCTACTTCCTGATAGCCTTTGGCTACAACCTGCACAACAAAAGAGCGTTCTAAGCTGCCGGACAGGCGCTCGCCGGGTAGCTGCTGCTTCTCGCCGTGCGAAAAAAAATTTTTTTAGCCAAAAAATAACGGAATTCTTATTGCCAATTAAATTCTTATCGCTAAATTAGCGGCATCGTAAGGCACCTTGATTCTTGGTGTGCACCCCGCGTCAACAACGCTGGCGCATACCGTACGCCAACGCTGGCGTGCCAAACAAAACAACTAATATCTCTTGAAACATTATGAACAGAGTTGCCCGCACAGGGATTGTCATTTGCCGCCTGCTGGTAGGGGCAATATTCGTATTTTCGGGCTTTGTAAAGGCCATTGACCCGCTTGGTTCAACCTACAAAATTGTTGACTACTTCAACGCTTTCGGCATGGGCTTTCTGGAGCCGGCTGCGCTGCATACGGGTATGCTGCAAAACGCCGCCGAGATTGTTATCGGGCTGTGCCTCATCATGGGCATCCGCATGAAGGTAACGTCGTGGGCGCTCATGCTGTTCATGCTGTTCTTTACCGTGCTCACGTTCATTCTGGCAATCTTCAACCCCGTGTCGGATTGCGGCTGCTTTGGCGACGCCATAAAGCTGACCAACTGGCAAACGTTTTTCAAAAACCTCATCATCTTTGTCCCCGCGCTCGCCATTTTTAGCGCCCGCAGCAAGTACCGCAGCTTTGCCGGAGCAGCGCAGGAGTGGCTGTACGTTATGCTGTTTTTTGCCGGCGCGTTTGCGCTGTCGGCGTACTGCTACAAGCACCTCCCGCCGCTCGACTTCATGCCCTACTACGTGGGGCAGCACCTCCCAACGGCAACGCGCATCCCGGAGGATGCGCCGCACGACGAGTACAGCACGGTGCTCATCTACGCCAAGGACGGCGAGGAGCAGGAATTTTCAGAGGCCGATTTTCCGTGGCAGGACAGCACGTGGGTTTTTGTCGACAGCAGGTCGGTGCTGGTGAAGAAGGGCTACACGCCCCCCGTGCACAACTTCTCCATCACCCACCGTCAGGACGGCGATATTACGGACGAGGTGCTGACCGCAGAGTACGCTTTCCTGCTGGTGGCGCCCAAGCTGGAAAAGGCAAACCTGCCAGATTGGGAGCCGAGCCGAAGCATTGCCTCCTTTGCCCGGGACAAAGGCTACACATTTTTGGGGCTTACCGCGTCAACCCAAGGCTACGCAGCCGAATTTTGCAGCGATAACATGCTCAACTTCGACTTTTGCAGCGCCGACGAAACCACGCTCAAGTCAATGGTACGCTCCAGCGTGGGGCTGATGCTGCTGCATTACGGCACCATAGCCGGCAAGTGGAGCTGCCACGACATTCCGTCGGCAGAGGCGTTTGGCGAAAACCCGCTGGCCGGCAGCCTCAACATGCTTCGCCAAGCCGACGAAAAGGCCAATACATACGCCTTTATTTGCGCCGGCCTCGCCGCGCTGCTGCTGCTCACCCTGACTGGCTGCAAAAGAAAAACGGCAAAGCGGTAGCAATGGGTTTTTTCACCCCCGTTATTCCCGTGAAGGCAGGTATCTTCTACCGCAAGCGTACGGCGCGTTTATTAACGATACCTTGCGCTGTAGGGTCTTGCAGGGTCAACGCAAATATAAAATTTTGAAATCATGTGGCTATTTTGAGCATTCCGGACATGCTTGATTGATTTCCAACAGGACTACTCACACATTTATTTAACAACTTAACTATTAAGCAATAGCAAGTTTTTTCTTCGCTTTTGCAGGCAATTTGCAGGCAATTTTATTTTTTTTGCTACTTGTACCTGTAACATTCTTGGCGGTGGCTGCAACCTGTAGTAAAGCCTCCTCTACAATGTCACCTATTGATGCTCCTTTCTGTTCAGCCAAAAGTGTAATTTGTTCATGCACCTCCGGCGGTGTCTTCACGTTTAAAAGGAGAGCAGGCTTACGCGGCGCTATTCCCATTTCCTCGCAGCTCTCGAAGTAGTCTTCTATGCCGTCTTCAAAATCGGCTCGCAGCTCGTCTATATTGTTGCCTTCGTACAGGATAATATCGTGCGTCATCCCTAAAACTTTGCCCACAAAACAGCCATCCGCTTTGCTGTATTCGATGCTACCGGTATAGCCTTTATAATATAAATGGTTCATGATTTACTCCTCCTTGCTATTTTTTTGTTCGATATCTATATGTTTTTTCTCGGCAAGTTGTGCGCATATTTCTTTCAATGTTGCTTCTTTTAGCGGTTTACCTGATGTATGTGGCTTGTGCAGCCGGACAATGGAAGATTTCTCCGTATGCATGAATTTTACGCGCGACCCCGACGTTTTACCTTTGTTACTCGGAACAAATCCCAACGCCGTTAGCAACTTTAGCAGCTCATCAAAAGTAAAGTCTTTTGGCAGCGCCAAAAATCTTTTTATCAGCTTTTCTTTAGTACTCATAGTACTTGCAGTGATGTATTTGAATGTAATTCGATACAAAGATAGCATATTTTTGCTTGCTCACAAATCTATCCTCCTTTTACGCTTTCTTCTTTTCCCTGAGCTGCCGGAATTGCTGTCGGTGGGGTAAATTACACTCTACTGCGTACAAAAAATGCTGTATTCGTCTAAATTTGAATGTTTTTTGAATACCGTTGAAATTCAACTTTGTAGCCCTTGCGCGGCGCTATTCCCATCTCCTTGCAGCTATCAAAATAACTCTCTACGCCGGCCTCAAAATCGGCTCGCAGCTCATCTATATTGTTGCCTTCGTACAGGATAAGGTCTTGCTTTAGCCCTAAAACCTCACCCACAAGGCTACCATCAACTTCGTGCTCAATGCTACCAATGTAGCCTTTGTATTTCAAGTAATTCATTGTTTTTTTTGCAGCAGTTTAAGATTATAACCTTTGCCTATTTCAGCAAAATCTCTGCCCTTATGCAATAATTGTACATCAGCAAGTATTGCATACGCAGCTATTAAACAATCATTTGATTTTCTAATGGAGAGGACTTACTCGAATTGAAAAAATCAATCCATACGGATGTATCTACCAAAACGACATTCATCGTGTAGCCCGCATTTCGTCCAAATCACCTTCCCAAATCCCTTTTCCCTGATAATCGAGTATTTTCCGGCGGTTGTGCGACTTGATGAAGTCATGTAATGCGGCAAGACAGGCAGCGGGCTTGCGCGGCGCTATGCCTATCTCCTCGCAACTCTCGAAGTAGCTTTCTACGCCAGCTTCAAAATCGGCTCGTAGCTCGTCTATGTTGCTGCCTTCGTATGTAATGCTATCTCTCTCCAGCCCAAGCACCGCACCCACAAAACAGTGGTCTGCTTCGCTGTATTTCACGCTACCGGTGTAGCCTTTGTAGTGCATTATATTCATCGCTTAAATCTCCTTTAATTTTTAACATCGGAACAAATCCCAACGCCGTTAGCAGCTTTAGCAGCTCATCAAAAGTAAAGTCTTTTGGCAGCGCCAAAAATCTTTTTATCAGCTTTTCTTTAGTACTCATAGTACTTGCAGTGATGCATTTGAATGTAATTCGTCACAAAGATAGCATATTTTTGCTTGCTCACAAACCTATCCTCCTTTTACGCTTTCTTCTTTTCTCTGAACTGTAGGAATTGCTGTCGGTGGGGTAAATTACACTCTACTGCGTACAAAAAGTGCTGTATTCGTCTAAAATACAGCACTTTTTGAATGTTTTTTGAATGCCGTTGAATTTCAACTTTGTAGCCCCAACAGGACTCGAACCTGTATTTAAAGTTTAGGAAACTTCCGTTCTATCCCTTGAACTATAGGGCCAAAATCATATCGACGTAGCTAATCTCTAATTTTTGAATCTTGAATTCTTGAATTTTTGAATTTTTCAGTACGCCCACGTGAGGTACGCTGCGCCCCACGTAAATCCTGCGCCAAACGTAGCGATAACGATGCTGTCGCCCTTTTTGAAGCGCTTTTCAAAATCCCACAGGCACAGCGGCACCGACGCCGCCGACGTGTTGCCCACCCGGTGGATGTTTATCAGCACCTTCTCCTCGCCCAGCCCCATGCGGTTGCGCACGGAGTCGATGATGCGCAGGTTGGCCTGGTGCGAAATGAAGTAGTCAATGTTGTCGCCCGTCAGGTTGTTGCGGGTTAGTATGGCGGTGGTTGCTGCCGACATGTTGGTTACGGCGTGCTTGTACACCGAATTTCCGTCCTGGATGATAAAGTGCTCGCGGTTGCGCACCGTTTCCTCGCTGGGCGGGTAAGCCGACCCGCCGGCTTTTTGGTAGAGAAATTGTCGCCCCATGCCGTCGGAGTGCAGCGTTACGTCCTGCATCCCCAAGCCGTCGAAGTTAGGCTCTATCAGCACGGCGGCGGCGCCGTCGCCAAACAGGGGGCAGGTTTTGCGGTCGGTATAGTCGGTGAGCGCCGACATTTTTTCGCCGGCCACAACGATTACCTTTTTTCTCATCCCGGTTTCAATAAAGTTCTTCGCTATCGTATAGCCATAGAGGAAGCCCGAGCATCCGGCGTTGATGTCAAACGCAAAGGCATTTTTGATGCCCACCTTGTCGCAAATGATGCAGGCTGTGGAGGGAAAAATCATGTCTCCCGTAACGGTGGGGCAAATGACCAAGTCCACCTCATCGGGTGAGGCGCCGGTCTTTTCGAGCAGCTGCTTCACCGCCTGTACGCCCATTTCGGACATGCCCAAGCCCTCGCCTTTGAGGATGTGGCGCTCGTGTATTCCCGTGTGCCCTACTATCCACTCGTCGGTAGTGTCGACCATGCGGCTCAACTCCTCGTTGGTGAGAACGTAGTCGGGTACGTATCCTCCCACTCCTGTTATGGCTGCGGTAATTTTAGGCATTACTGGCGGCGTTGTTTAGTGCTACTTTGATTTTTTCCGCCAGCTGCGCTTTTATCAGGTTTTCGGTTTGCAGCACCATGCTTTTGACAGCTTTTTCGCTTGAGTGTCCATGCCCAATAACCACCGTAGAGTTAACGCCGATTACGGGCGTACCTCCGTACATTTCGTAGTTGAAGCGGTCAAAAAATTCGTTCTTAACGCCCTGCTCATGCGCAAGTATGTACATGGCTTCGGCCTGCTTGAGGACAATGTTGCCCACAAAGCCGTCGCACACAACAACATCGGCAATGGCGCCGAAGTAAATTTTGTTGCCCTCAATGTTGCCTACAAAGCTGAAGTCGCACGTATTTTTCATCAGGCCGTGCGCCGCCTGCGTGAGCATGTTTCCCTTTTCTTCCTCCTCGCCGTTGCTCAGCAGGGCTACGCGCGGTTTTTCTATGCCCAGCACGTTCTTGGCGTAGATAGAGCCAAGGAGGCCAAATTGGTACAGCATTTCCGGCTTGCAGTCGGCGTTGAGGCCGGCGTCAACCAGCAGCGCCAGCTTGCCGTTGGCCTGCGGAATAAAGGTGGGAATACAGGGGCGCATCACGCCTTCCACCGGTTTCACGGTGTACATGGCTCCCACCAGCATGGCACCGGTACTTCCGGCGCTGGCAAAGCCATCTATTCCTTTCTTTGCAAGAGTGTGAAAGCCAACGGTTATGCTCGAATCCGGCTTCTGCTGAAAAGCTTTTGCCGGATGGTCGCCCATTTCGATAATTTGCGTGGTATGTACAATGTCCACCTTTGCCGCGTCGAAGCCAGCCTGCGCCATGATGGCCAACGTCTTCTCTTTGTCTCCAAAGAGCACCATCCGGCTACCTTCTGCCAGCTCGCTATGCGCCTGCATCACGCCTTGCACTATTGCTTCGGGGGCGTGGTCGCCACCCATTACGTCAATGCCTATTTTCATCTGATTAAATATAAACCCTCTCTGTACTGCATCTCATACATCATTTCCTTGGCCTGCTATTTCCTCCAGCCTGCAAGAATCATCGGATTGCCTTACCGAAAGGCAGAAAACGGAGAGGCGATTAAACTTTTGTCATCTTATTTCGTGTGAGTTGTTGGTTAGCAAGTCCTTTGGCTATGCTGGAACCGACTTCTCTATCGCTAAGCGGCCACGATAATGTCCACATTCGGGGCAAACGCGGTGAAATAGCGTGGCTGCACCGCAGTTGGAGCAAATGCTCAGCGTTGGGGCAACGGCTTTGTAGTGCGTTCTGCGCTTGTTGCGGCGCTGCTTGGAAATTTTTGATTTAGGATGTGCCATAAAAATGAAAATACTTAATTGTTTAGTTGTTATTTATTTACTCTGCGCTTTTCTCAAAAGCACTCTCGTTCATTGCCACGCTTTGCTGTGCGCGCCGTGCTGCCCGCTGAGAGCTTGCTCCACGGCGAATTTTCGTTCCTGACGCGCTGCGCCTCCTCTTGCAGCTCCTGCAGCTTTGCCAGCATCTCCTTGTTGCAGGCGCTAACGCCCTCGTTGTCGTTGGGGTGCAGGCGCTGCATGGGCAGGCTCAGGCAAATGCTCTCGTAGATGTACTGCGCAAGGTCAACCTCCGTGTCGCCGGGCTTCATGTTCATCACCTCATCTTCCGATAAATTGTCGTTGTCGCCTTCCTCTTCGGCGTCGCCGGAGAAGTTGACGATGAGCGTTCCCTCGAAGTCAACCGGCATGAAGAATTCATCTAAGCACCTGTCACACGCCACCTTTACGCTGCCCTCCATGCCAAACAGCAGCGCCATAAAGCGGCTTGTTTTTTCGGCGTCAACAGATATGCTCACCTGCCCCTCGGATATCTCCGAGCCTTCGAAACGCCGAAAAAACGCATCGTTTACCTCAAACTCAAACGTATGCTTTCCCTGCGGCAGGCTACCATACGCTATAGTGTAGGAATGTTGGTTATCCATGATTACATCCAGATGTAAGGTGCGCAAAGGTAACGCTTTTTTCGCAGTTGTGCAAAAATTGTTAAAAAAAGAAGCTGCTTTTAGGGTAAACGGAGCAAGAAATAAAAAACAAACGGCTGATTTACAATAAAAAGATAGCCACTTGAGCTCGAAAAAAAAAGGCACAGCGCAGCATTTTACTTCGCGCAGGCAGGCTACGCGGGGAGCAAATGGCGCTTGCGGCGAAGCTTTTCCCGCCGCTGAATTTGCGCCAGCAAATTTGCTACGACGAATACGGATATCAGCGCCAGCAGAGAGCTGGAGGTTTCGCCAACCTCCAGCGAGTCGAGGCTAACGCCGCGCCGCGCCGCGTAAAAGTAGGCGCATATGGTTACGGCGTTGTTGGTGAAGTGCGCAGCAACAGGCAACCAGAGGCTGCCGCTCCAGTAGAGCAGGTAGCCAAACAGCGCACCAAGTAGAAACCGAGGAATAAAACCCTCAAACTGTACGTGCAGCGCGCTGAAAGCTACTGCCGATATGAATATGGCCACGTGCGGATTTCTTGTCCAGCTGTGCAGCACGCGCTGCAGGTATCCGCGAAACAAAAGTTCCTCGCTAACGGCTGGAATTAGGGCAATTACCAGCAGGTTGAGCAGCAAGGTGGCTGCGTCGGGGGTAAAAATCAGCTTGACGGTGAGCTCGGTGGCATCGTGGTCTATGCTCGTAGCCCAGTCGGGTAGCGGAAGCAGGGCGTTGACGTTGGCCGCAAAGCTAATAAACGGAATGGCCGCTATGAGCGCTACGGCTGTCAACAGAACGTTTGCGCTCAGTGGCCTGCGCGCAGCTCCAAGAAAAATGCAGGTACGCTTCCGGTAAACAAGGACGGCGGCAAGAATGGGCGGCAGCATAAAAACTCCCATGCTCTGAACCGCCATCAGGTAGCGCGTCAGCGATGGATTGTGCGGGGAGAATCCGCCCTGTATCTCCGATGGCGAAATTCCAAAAACAGGCGCCAGCGCAGCTCCGGCGTATCCAGCCAGCAGCATCCCCACAGCCCAGGCGCCAATGAGCAGCAGAAGCTGCATAAAGGAGTTTGCTATAGTCAACTTTCTCATATATGTAGGCTACATGATATTATTCTAATCTCAAAATGTCCGCTCAAACATTTTGGGTGCAAAAGTAGCAAAATTCGGAATATTTCGGTTAATTCTTTTTTGAGGCGCTACTGATTTTTCAATCGTATGTTTGGAAATAGAAAAGCCCGCGTAAATGCGGGCTTTCTACTTATCGTTATAATGGCCGTATGCACGTGCCACTACAACCGTGAGCGTTTCGTCCTGAATTTCATAAATAAGTCGGTGCTTATCCGTTATCCTGCGCGACCATTGCCCGACCTTGTCGCTTCCTAATGGCTTTGGATGACCCGTACCTGTTTCGGGATGCTCCCATAGCTCGTCTATTAAGCTCATTGCTTTCCTATACGCTTGCGGCTCGCTTTTTTTTAGAGATTGCAACCCCTTTTCCGCTCGTGGTGAAGTAATGACTTTGTAACTCATAAGCTATCGAAGTAAGCACGCAACTCTTCCTTTGAATTAAATACTCTTCCCTTTCCCTGCCTTACATCTTCTAAGGCAGCATCTACCTCCGCAAAGAACTCTTCCTTGCTCACCAGCGTATCATCATGCGGTACGGTGTGCGGTGCGTAGCCGACATTATACGGCTTTGTTTTGGTCTGTGGTATTGCTAACATGGCTTGATTGTTTGATTGTGTTTGATTATTTGATTCGCAAAGATAAGGAAATTTTGGTCAGCTAATACCCGTCTTGAGAAAATTTGCACCTAAAAAAACGAGGCTACTCGCCATAGCAAGCGAAGAGCCTCGTTTTTCGATAAAGCAAAAAAGCGTGCTTATTCAGGGCTAATTGCGCCCGTTGGACAAGCATCCGCGCAGGTGCCGCAGTCGGTGCAAATGTCGGGGTCTATTTTATAAATATCACCCGGAGAAATTGCCTCAACCGGACACTCGTCAATACATGTACCGCAAGCAGTACAATCTGTGCTAATTTTATGCGCCATTTTATAAAAGATTTGGTTAACTATGGTGCAAATATATGGATAATACGCTGAAAAAACAAACGGCCATAAAAATTTATCCTGCAAATGGGGTAATTCTGCCGTAATAATGCTACCTTTGTACATTCTTGAAGCATTTCTATGGAAGTAAAAATACAGCCAAACGCACGATACACAGTGCTGGGCAGCGGCAGCTGGGCAACAGCCATTGCAAAGCTGCTCACCGCCAACCTTGCCAACGTAGGGTGGTACGTACGGGAGCAGAAGTTTGTAGACGGCATTGCCGGCAACGGGCGCAATCCACAGTTCCTGACAGAAGTGGAGTTTGACGTTGGCAGGCTCACGCTCTACGCCGACGTGAACGAAGCGGTGCGCAGCAGCGACGTGCTTATCGTGGTCATCCCATCGGCTTTTGTTGAGATATGGATGCAGGGGTTAACGGAAAACCTGAAGGATAAGTTTATCGTGTCGGCAGTAAAGGGAATTTTGCCCGAGAGCAACAGGACCGTGCTGGAGTACATGCACGACGACTTCGGGGCGGAGTTTGCCAACATGGGCATTGTTGCAGGCCCCTGCCACGCTGAGGAGGTTGCGCTAAAGCGCCTTTCGTACCTCACGTTTGCGTGCAAAAATCTGGATAACGCTCGCGCCGTTGCGCAGGTGTTTGCGGGGCAATTCTTGCGCCCCGTTTTCAGCACCGATATTCACGGAACAGAGTACGCCGCCGTGCTGAAAAATATTTATGCGGTTGCCGCCGGCGTATGCCACGGGCTGGGCTTTGGCGACAACTTTCAGGCAGTGCTCGTGAGCAACGCTCATGCGGAGATAAAGCGGTTCCTGCAGGAAGTATTTCCGGAGCAGCGCGAACCGGCGCACTCGGTTTACCTTGGCGATTTGCTGGTTACCTGCTACTCGCAGTTCAGCCGCAACCGGACGTTTGGCAACATGATTGGCAAGGGATACCGCGTAAAGGATGCCCAGCTCGAAATGAGCATGGTAGCCGAAGGATACTACGCCACCAAGTGTATGCACGACCTGAACGCAACCTACAAGGTAGAGCTGCCCATTGCCGAAGCCATGTACCGCATACTGTACGAAGGCGCAAACGCCCAAAAGGAAATTGCCAAGCTGACGGAGGAGTTGAGATAGCTAAAAACTAAGAACTAAGAACTAAGAACTAAGAACTAAAAACTAAAGAACTAAAGAGTTGAGGATTTTTTGAAGGATCAACCTCATTTTTACCTCATTTTCTCAACAAAACAACCTCAGTAGCAAAAAGAGTAACGATGTACATTAACCTCATTACCTCATTTGGAGGAGTTTTAAGGAGTTCCCTTAACCTGTAATTAAATTGACTTAATCTCTAATTTGTAAAAATAATTATGGACACATTGCAATACAATTTGACACCAAAAAAGCAAGTCCGGAAGCTTGGATTTTTAAAAGGGAAGGTAAAATTTAGCGTTGTGGGTGATGGTAAAATAACAGAAGAAGAATTTCTTAATAGCAAGAACATAATTCAAAATTCATAATTCAAAATTACACGTAAATTTATGGCAAAAATCAACTTTGGCGGCGTTACGGAAGATGTAGTAACGCGCGAGGAATTTCCTATGGAGAAAGCACGTGAGGTGCTTAGGCAAGAAACCATTGCAATCGTCGGCTACGGCGTGCAAGGCCCGGGGCAGTCGCTCAACCTGCGCGACAACGGCTTCAACGTAATCGTTGGGCAGCGCAAGGGCGGCAAGAGCTGGGACAAGGCGGTTGCCGACGGATGGGTACCCGGCAAAACGCTGTTTGAAATAGAGGAAGCCGCGCAGCGGGCAACCATCGTCCAGTACCTGCTCTCCGACGCAGGGCAAATTGAGACGTGGCCTAAGCTGAAGCCACACCTCACTGCCGGCAAAGCCCTGTACTTTTCGCATGGCTTTGGCATAACGTTCAACGAGCAAACGCACATCGTTCCGCCGGCCGATATTGATGTGATTTTGGTAGCCCCCAAGGGGTCGGGAACGTCGCTGCGCCGCCTGTTTCTGGCCGGAAAAGGGCTGAACTCCAGCTACGCCGTTTACCAAAACGCCACCGGCAGGGCGCTCGAAAGGTGCCTGGCGCTGGGCATTGGCGTTGGGTCGGGCTACCTGTTTGAAACCGACTTCAAAAAAGAAGTTTACTCCGACCTCACGGGCGAGCGCGGGTCGCTCATGGGCTGCATACAGGGTATTTTTCAGGCGCAGTACGACGTGCTCCGCAAAAACGGACACTCGCCCAGCGAAGCTTTCAACGAAACGGTAGAGGAGCTCACCCAAAGCCTGATGCCGCTGGTGGCCGAAAACGGCATGGACTGGATGTACGCCAACTGCTCCACCACCGCGCAGCGCGGCGCGCTCGACTGGCGGCACAAGTTCTACGCCGCCGCGCTTCCGGTGTTTGAGGAGCTGTACAGGAGCGTAGCATCCGGCGCCGAGGCCAAGCGCACCATCGAAACGTGCAGCAAGCCCGACTACCGCGAGAAGCTCAACGCCGAGCTCGCGCAGCTGCGCGAAAGCGAAATGTGGCAGGCAGGAGCGGCCGTAAGAACCCTGAGGCCGGAAAACAGCTGACGCCACGCCAACATCTGCGCCTGGCCGAAAAGTGTCGGCGACAATTGAATTACACCCTTTAAGGAATGACGAATAAACAAGATATAACAGCTAATAAAGTTGTCGTCCCTGCGGGACTGCTCGTTGTAGAGACGTGGCGCGCCGCGTCTCTACGCAGGTATGCTGCAATCCGTATGCTGCAAACCCCGCAGGGGTGACACTTTATTAACCGTATGCTT
>JAISAC010000077.1 GCA_031266935.1 Prevotellaceae bacterium | reverse complement strand
GCGATGCCGGCGGTATTCGGGAAATTGAGTTTGCCGCCTCCGGGCAAAGCGCGGCCGGCATTGAGTTTTACAGCTGGGACTTTGAATACAACGCCGAAAAAGGTTTCCGCGCATCGGTTATTATTGACAGAGACGGCAGGCAAACCGCCAAGCTCAAAGCTGGGATTTACAACATCGCAGTAAAAGTGGTGGACAATGACGGCTTGGAAAACGTAGAAGCTATCAAGCTGAAGGTGAATGGAACGGTAGAGAAAGCAGAATGATTAGCATGAATACTTTAGATTTTGGAAAGCGCGGCGAGGAAGCCGCCAAAAGCTACCTGCTGGAGCGCGGGTTTACCATACGCGATACCAACTGGCGGTGGGGGCACAAGGAGCTGGACATTGTAGCCCAGAAAAATTCAACGCTGCACGTAGTGGAGGTCAAAACGCGCCGCGCCAATTTTTTGGTAGAGCCGCAGGCGAGCGTTGACAGGCGCAAGCAGCAGCATACCATCGCGGCAGCCAACGCATACGTGCAGCGATTTAACCTTACGTACGACGTGCAGTTCGACATTATTACCGTGATAATCAGCGGTGAAAATAGCGAGGTAGAGTACGTGCCGGAGGCATTTTATCCGCTAACAAGATAGCAAACCATGACATTACAGGTTGATATACAGGTTTATACGTGGTAAAATCCGAGCAATGAAAAATGCAATATATTGTTTTTCAGCATAATAACAAACAAAACATCTCCTAAAAGTCAATTTTCCCTCCAAAAAATCGTAAAAAAGTCCATGCATTTTTGTGTAAAAGTCCATTTCATTTACTGTAAATAGTAGATTACTTTGCACAAAAAAAAATCTGCATGAAAAAAGATTTCAACTCGGGGTATTTATACCTCATTGCGCTGGTTTCGGCGATGGGCGGCTTCCTGTTTGGCTACGATTGGGTAGTGATTGGCGGCGCCAAGCCGTTTTACGAGCAATTTTTTGGTATTGCTCAGCAGCCCTACCTGCAAGGCTGGGCTATGGCGAGCGCCCTTATTGGCTGTTTGGTCGGCGTGAGCCTCTCCGGTATGCTGAGCGACAGGTATGGGCGCAAAAACCTGCTGATTACGGCGGCCGCGCTGTTTATTGTTGCCGCTGCGGGGACAGGCGCTACCGACAGCTTTGCCGTTTTCAACGTTTACCGGCTGCTGGGCGGCGTTGGCATTGGCGTAGCGTCCAACGTATCGCCCATGTACATTGCCGAGGTGGCGCCCACCCACATTCGCGGACGCTTTGTTGCCATCAACCAGCTCACCATAGTGCTGGGCATCCTGTCGGCGCAGGTGGCCAACTGGCTGATTGCCGACAGGGTAGCGCCCGGCGCTTCGGCCGCGGATATTTTGGCTTCGTGGAACGGGCAAATGGGCTGGCGCTGGATGTTCTGGGCAGGAGCCGCGCCGGCAAGCCTTTTCTTTTTGCTCATGTTTCTTGTGCCCGAAAGCCCGCGCTGGCTGGCGGTGAAGGGAAAGTACACCCGCGCCGAGCAGATTTTTGCCCGCATTATGGGCAAGGCACATGCCGCCTCGGAGCTGGACAGCATTAAGGCGGCAGCGCAGCAAAGCGCGGCGTCGCAAGCCGGATTGCGCCATCTGCTGCACCCAAGCTTGCGCAGGGTGCTGGTTATCGGAGTGGTGCTTGCCGTATTCCAGCAGTGGTGCGGCATTAACGTTATCTTCAACTACGCTCAGGAAATATTCTCCGCCGCCGGCTACGATGTGTCGGACATCCTGATGAACATTGTGGTAACGGGCGTTACCAACGTTGTATTTACCCTTGTAGGCATGCAGCTGGTGGACAGGATAGGCCGCCGCGCCCTGATGCTTTTGGGCGCATGTATGCTCACCGTCATTTACGCTACGCTGGGCGCCTGCTACTTTGCGGGCGTAAAGGGCGTGGTCATGCTGGCGCTGGTGGTGCTGGCCATCGCCTCCTACGCCATGACGCTGGCGCCTGTGGTGTGGGTGGTTTTGTCCGAAATTTTCCCTACGCGCATACGCGGCGCCGCCATGGCGGTGGCCACATTTGCCCTGTGGACGGCCTGCACGCTGCTTACCTATACTTTCCCGCTGCTCAACAGCGGGCTTGGCGCGGCGGGAACGTTCTGGGTGTACGGCGTAATTTGCCTTGCGGGATTTATTTTTGTGAGGCTCATGCTGCCGGAAACCAAGGGAAAAAGTTTGGAGGAAATAGAGCGAAAACTTCTAAGCAATTAATAATTAACAATTAACAATTAACAATTAATAATTAATAATTAATAATGAAGCAAATCGCTGTCCTCCTTATCTTCCTGCTGCTATGCCTCGCTTGCAAGGCGCAGGCTGTATCCGTTGCTGATTTTGGCGTGTATGCCAACTCGTTTGAGGATGCTGCCGAAGGTGTAAGCCGTGCCATTGCCACATGCAGAGAGCAGCAGAGCGCAACTCTGGTATTTCCGCGAGGCCGCTATGATTTTTATCCGGCAAATGCGGAGAAAAGAGAGTACTACATTTCCAACACTTCATCGGAAACCGAGTGCCCGTCGAAGATTAAGACCATCGGGCTTTTGTTTGAAGGCGTGAAAAACCTGACCATCGAAGGTAACGGGTCGCTGTTTGTGTTTCACGGAAAAATGACGGCTTGGGCTTTTGACCATTGCGAAAATATTCGGCTTCGGAACATTGCTGTTGATTTTGAGCGCCCCTCCATTTCGGAGTTGACCTTTGTTGAGGTGGACGCAAATCATGTGGTTGCCGCTGTTCATCCCGATTCCAAGTACGACGTTATTGACGGAAAGCTGTACTTTTACGGCGAAGGCTGGACAATGCACAGCGCCTTCTCTATCCTGACGGACACGGTTGAGGGAACGGAGCTGTACAGCTCTTTTGAGCCGCTGTGGAAAAGTAAGGCAACGGAGCTGTCCCTCAACCTGCTCAAATTTGAGGGCGATTTTCGCAGCGCGAACTACAAGGTCGGCAAAACGCTCACCGTCCGCGACCCGTCCCGTGACCACGTTGGAGCGTTTATCAATTGCTCCAAAGATGTTTTCTTAAAAAATATCACCCTGCACTTCATGCACGGCTTGGGGATAGTCAGCCAGCTTTCCGAAAACCTGACCTACGCGGGAGTAAGCATAGCGCCTTCGCGGGGGCGTACCATTGCCGGCTTTGCCGACGGCATGCACTTTTCGGGATGCAGAGGGCATATTTTGGTGGATAGCTGCCGCTTTACAGGGCTGCACGACGACCCCATGAATGTTCACGGCACGTACCTTAGAATTACGGAGCAGCCATCGCCTCAAGCTGTCAAGCTTCGCTTTATGCACTCGCAAACCTATGGATTTCAGCCATTCTACGAGGGAGATACGGTAGCGTTTATTCATGCCTCGTCGCTCCAGACGCGGGGAAAGGCAGCTGTGAAAAGCGTGAAAAAAATATCCGAAAGAGAAGTGCAGCTGGAGCTGTCCGGAGCTGTCCCCGCTGCCATCGGGGTTAATGATTGCATAGAAAACCTTACGTGGACGCCTTCGCTGGAAGTGCGCAGCTGCCGTTTTGAGATGACGAATACCCGCGGGCTGCTCGTTACCACTCCTCGAAAAGTGGAGATAGCCAACAACCATTTTTACCGAACGGGAATGTACGCCATACAGATTGCAGGCGACGCCGGCAGCTGGTACGAATCCGGCGCTGTGCACGAGGTAGCCATTCACGGTAACGTTTTTGAGGAAGTTGGGTACAACCGCGGAGGGCAGGACAGCTACGCTATTGCCGTCAACCCCGAGGTTCACGAGCAGGTGGAAGGGCATTACGTACATAGCAACATTCATATTTTCGGCAACGTATTCAAAACGCTTGACGGCCTGATTCTGAAAGCCCGGAGCGTTGACGGGCTGACTTTTGAAGAAAACGCTATCAGCCGTAGCGCTTGGACACCGCCGTTGAGAGCTTTTGACAATAAGGAAAAAGCGGCGGAGGCTTTTCTGCTGGAAGGCTGCAGGAACGTCAGGATTGATAAAAAATAGCGCAAGCGCGCAGCTCGAAAATCGTAAATTTTAATCACCCAAAAAGCAAGATGAACGTGATAAAAAAAAGGAAAAAAGTGACATTGCTCGCCGCGGCGCTATCCCTGTCGTTGGGGGTTGCAGGAGCAAAAACGGAAGCCGACAACCTGATTTTGTGGTACAGGCAGCCGGCAGACAAAGGGATGACCTCCGCCCTCCCCATAGGCAACGGGCGAATAGGCGCTATGGTATTTGGCGGCGTAGAGGAAGAGCATCTTCAGCTCAACGACAAAACCTTGTGGAGCGGCAGCCCCACAGCGCGGGGAGCCTACCAAAATTTGGGGGATATTTACATTCAATTTGGCCCGGCCACCGGCCTAAGCGCCTATACCCGCTACCTGAATATTGAAACAGCGGTTGCCGGCGTGGAGTATAAGCTGAAGGATGTTTCCTACACGAGAGAATATTTTGCCAGCCATCCCGAAGGAGTGATAGTCCTGAATTTTTCGGCAAGCAAAAAAGGGCAAATAAGCTTTAAGCTGAGGTTAGAGGATGCGCATGAGGGGGCGCAAACGGTGGAGGGTAACCAAATAGCCGTTTCGGGAAAATTGACGCTGCTGTCCTATCAGGCAAGGCTTGCCGTGCTGGCGGAAGGTGGTGCATGTCGCGCCGAAGGTGGGAGTATTGTGGTAGAAAACGCCAATTCGGCCACGGTGCTGCTGGCTACCGGAACCGACTACGACCCGGCCGCATTGGAATATTTGACGGGCAGAAGCTGGCAGAGTGAGCTGGCTGTAGGTTTGGAAAAAGCCGCCGCAAAGGGATATGCTCAGCTGAAAAAAGAGCACGTTCAGGATTACCAATCCCTTTTTGGCCGCGTTTCGCTGAGTATCGGCGACGCCAAGCCGGACGCCAAACAGCAAACGCCTACCAACGAGCTGCTGAAGTCGTACGCACAGGGAGCGTACAATCCAAGGCTGGATGTGCTGTTTTTTCAGTATGGCCGCTATCTGGCAATAGCCTCCTCTCGCGAAGGTCTGGACTTGCCTTCCAACTTGCAGGGACTTTGGAACAACAGCAACAACCCTCCCTGGGAAGCCGATATACACTCAAATATCAACGTGCAGATGAACTACTGGCTGGCAGAACCGGCCAACCTGTCCGAGTGCCATTTGCCGTTTATTCGCTACGTGTACCACGAGGCAACCACGCAACCCTCGTGGCGGAACATGGCTGCCGAGCTGGGTTGCAGGGGTTGGGCGCTGAAAACGCAGAGCAACATTTTCGGCTACTCCGACTTTCTTTGGAACAGGCCGGCCAATGGCTGGTACTGCATGCATTTGTGGGATAAATACCTGTTCAATCCGGACGACACCTACCTGAAAAACACGGCGTATCCGGTGATGAAATCGGCATGTGAATTTTGGCTGGACCGCCTGTTCATGGACGACAACGGAAGCTGGCTGGCTCCCAACGAGTGGTCGCCGGAGCACGGCCCGTGGGAAAATGGGGTAGCGTATGCCCAGCAAATCATTGCAGATTTGTTTGCCAATACGGTTGAAGCCGGAAAAATTTTGCGCACCGACAGCGCTTTTACCCAAGCGTTGGAAGAAAAATTGAACAAGCTCGACAAGGGGCTTCACATCGGGCAGCAGGGGCTGCTGCGGGAGTGGAAACATGCCGAGGACGACCCGTCGGACAAGCATCGTCATGCCTCGCACTTGATAGCGCTGCATCCCGGAAAAATGATTTCGCCGATACTGAACTCCGAGGTAGCGGAGGCTGCAAAAAAAACGCTGGAGGCAAGAGGGGATGGGGGTACCGGCTGGAGCCGCGTGTGGAAAATTGCTTTCTGGGCAAGATTGCTGGACGGAAATCGGGCGCACCTGCTCCTCAAAAATGCTTTGGAATTGACCGCCGACGGCGGTATGGACTACATGAATAAAGGCGGGGTGTACGAAAACCTTTTTGACGCGCACCCGCCCTTTCAGATAGACGGAAATTTGGGCGCTACGGCCGGCATGGCAGAGATGTTGCTGCAAAGCCACCTGGGCGAAATTCACTTGCTGCCGGCGCTTCCCGACGTTTGGAAAGACGGCGCGGTAAAGGGTCTTTGCGCGCGCGGAGCCTTTGTGGTGGATGTTCTGTGGAAGAGCAACCGGCTGCTGTCGGCCTCCATTCACTCCAAGCAGGGGCGGAGGTGCCGGCTGAGAACAAATATTCCGCTAAAGATAAACGGGCTGAACGTCGTTTCGGAAAAAGACGATTTGGGTTACTACGTTACAACATTCCAGACGGAAGCCACGAAAACCTATAAAGTTGAGGCTGCTAAAAATGCCCTCTAATCGTTGATCTTTTGACCGTTGATTTTTTGACCGTTGATTTTTTTGATTTTTGAACAAGCATAAAACATTATGGAAAAAATTACAGAATACTTGATTAAACCTACCGTTTTCAACTCGGAGGTAAGGGCTTGGGAGGAGGATGTGCTGCTGCCCGCGTACGAAATCGGCAAGGAGGAGAAAAATCCTATTTTTTTGGAAAAGCGCGTCTATCAGGGCAGCAGCGGGTCGGTGTACCCCTACGCGGTGGTGGAAAAAATCTCGGATGAGAAGAAAGAGAAGATGTACCACGCGCTGTTTATCGAAAACGAGTACGTCAAGCTGATGGTGCTGCCGGAGCTTGGAGGCCGCATACACATGGCCTACGACAAGGTGAAAAAGCGCCACTTTGTTTACTACAATCAGGTAGTGAAGCCTGCGCTGGTGGGGCTTACCGGCCCGTGGATTTCGGGCGGGATAGAGTTTAACTGGCCGCAGCACCACCGGCCAAGCACATTTTTGCCGACGGATTTTTCCATCGAGGAGCATACCGACGGCAGCAAAACCATTTGGTGCAGCGAGGTGGAGCGCATGTTTCGAACAAAAGGGATGCAGGGCTTCCGGCTTCATCCCGGAAAAGCATACGTTGAGATTAACGTGAAAATTTTCAACCGTACGCCATTCCCGCAAACGTTTCTTTGGTGGGCAAATCCCGCCGTGGTGGTGCACGAGCACTACCACTCGGTATTTCCGCCCGATGTGCACGCCGTATTCGACCACGGAAAGCGCGATGTAAGCACCTTCCCTGTTGCCACAGGCGTTTACTACAAGCAGGACTACTCGGCAGGCGTGGACATTTCGCTGTACAAGAATATTCCGGTGCCCACCTCGTACATGGCCATCAAATCGAAGTACGATTTTGTTGGAGGCTACGAAAAAAACGTAGCGGGAGGCCTGCTGCACGTTGCCAACCACCACGTATCGCCGGGCAAAAAGCAGTGGACGTGGGGTTGCGGAGAATTTGGCAAAGCTTGGGACCGCAACCTCACCGACGAAGACGGCCCCTACATCGAGCTGATGACCGGCGTATTTACCGACAACCAGCCCGACTTTTCGTGGCTGCAACCCTACGAGGAAAAATCGTGGACGCAGTACTTTATGCCATATTCCGCCGTGGGGAAGGTGAAAAATGCCACCAAAGACGCCGTTGTAGGTTTGGAGGTAAGCGGCGGGAAAGCCCGGATGGCGCTGTACACCACCGGCGTCAACAATGGCGTACGCATGGTTTTGCGGCAGGTTGAGGGCGAAAAGATTTATTTGGATAAAACGTTCAGCGTATCTCCTGCCGAGCCGTACATTGCCGAGGTTGGCGCAGGTACGGCAAAACCCCACGAGCTGCTGCTGGAGGTGTTTGCCGAAAATGGCGATTTATTGGTACGCTACCACGCCGACAGGGAGGAGATAAAACCTGTTCCCGAGCCGGCAAAGGCGGCGCAAATCCCCGAAAACATCGCCTCTATTGAGCAACTGTACCTCACGGGGCTGCACTTGGAGCAGTATCGTCACGCCACGTACAACCCCGCCGATTACTACGGCGAGGCCCTGCGCCGGGAGCCGGGCGATGTGCGCTGCAACAATGCGCTTGGGCTATGGTACATGCGCAGAGGGCAATTCGGCAAAGCCGAAGCGCTTTTCCGAAAAGCCATCGCAACGCTAACGGAGCGAAATCCCAACCCCTATGACGGAGAGCCTTACTACAGCTTAGGCTGGTCGCTATGTATGCAGGGTCGCTATGAAGAGGCATACGAGGCTTTTTTCAAGAGCGTGTGGAATGTGGCGTGGCAGGACGCGGGCTACTTTGCGCTCGCCCAAATAGAGCTGAGGCAGGCGCTTTGCAGCAAAAGCAAGAACTTGCTCCCTCAAGAGCGCTCGCCGGAGCAAGCATTAGACTTGATAGACCGGTGTCTTATCCGAAATTGGCATAACCACAAGGCGCGTCAGCTCAAGGTTTCTATTTTGCGTAAGCTGGGCAGGAAAGAGGAGGCGCTAAAACTTGCCGACGAATCGCTCGCTATTGACGGGTTCAACATGGGCGTACGCTTCGAGAAATACTTGTTGAGCAATGACGCTGCCGCACTCAAGGAGATGAATCGCCTCATGGCAGGCCGAAGCCACAGCTACATCGAGTATGCCATTGATTTTGCCGCAGCAGGGCTGCTTGCAGAGGCAACCGAAATGTTGCAGCAGGTTGTCTCAGCCGTCCCCGAAGGAAAAGGTTATCCTATGGTGTACTACTTTCTGGGTTACTTTGCCGCCTGCATGGGCGACGAAAAAAGCGCAAAAACATTCTACGCCAAGGCAGAGCAAATGCCGCCCGACGGCTGTTTTCCCAACCGCCTGGAAGAGGTGATTGTGCTGCAACATGCCATACAGACCTGCGAAAGAAGCCCAAAAGCGTCTTACTACCTCGGCAACTTCTGGTATGCCGCGCGGCAGTACAGCGAGGCCGTTGCCTGCTGGGAAGCCTCGGCTGCGCAGGACAGCGAGTTTCCCACCGTGCTGCGCAACCTCTCTTTGGCTTACTACAACAAGCGCAACGATAAAGCCAAAGCGCAGCAGCTGTTGGAAAAGGCATTTGCGCTGGACACCACCGACTCGCGCCTGCTCATGGAGCTCGACCAGCTGTACAAAAAGTTAGGCAGGCCACACGCAGAGCGCTTGCAGCTGCTGGAAAAATACAAGGACGGAGTAGAGCAGCGCGACGACTTGTGCATTGAGCGCATAACGCTTTACAACCAGCTGGGGCAATACGGGGAGGCAAAGAAGCTAATTGACAGCCGGAAATTTCATCCGTGGGAAGGTGGCGAAGGCAAGGTGCCCGGGCAAAATATCATCGCTTGCGTGCAGCTGGCCAAAAAAGCCCTCGCCGAAAAGCGTTTTAGCGACGCTATCACCCTGCTGCAAAACGCCGAAGTTTACGCCTACAGCTTTGGCGAGGGCAAGCTGACGGGCGCAGAGGAAAACGATATTCACTACTTCATGGCATGCGCCTACCGCGGATTGGGCGATGAGCAAAGCGCCACGCTGTACTTTCAGAAAGCCACGGTAGGCTCGTCCGAGCCAAAGCAGGCATTTTTTTACAACGACCAGCAGCCCGACAAAATTTTTTACCAGGGTTTGGCTTGGCGCGGCTTGGGCAACGAAGGCAAAGCCCGCAGCTGCTTCAATAAGCTCATCAGCCACGGCGAAAAACATCTTTTTGACGCCTGCCGCATTGACTACTTTGCCGTATCGCTGCCCGACCTTGCCATTTGGGAAGATGACCTGAACAAGCGCAACCAAATCCACTGCTACTACGTGATAGGATTAGGGCACTTGGGACTTGGAAATCCAGAAAAAGCCAAAGAGTTTTTACAAAAAGTGATAGCCTTAGACCTTAACCATCAGGGAGCGCAGCTGCATTTAGAAATGTGCTGAATTAAAGCAATTTAAATCCTAACATTTCCATATTTTTACGTAATAGATGTTGTAAGAAATTATATATCATAATTATATATCATAATTATATATCCCAATTATATATCATAACTATATGAAAACAGGACATATTACGTACTATCTCTATTTTACGCAAGTATAGCATTTTGTAAGTATTTCATTATTAAATAATTACTATTCTCATTACGTAAAATATGGAAATGTTATGGTTTAAATCAAATTGATAATCAGTTGATTGCGAATTTGTTCTTTTGTTCTTTCGTTCTTACTGTGCCTACTACCGTTGCGCCTGAGGGCAAAAACGCATTCTCCCCTACCCTTGCTGCCTTTCGAGACGGCGCCCTACCTGTAGCTGTACAGCTTCACGTACTGAATATCGCAATCGCCTACCTCCATGCGGAGGTGGCGTCCCTGGTGGCTCTGGTCGCCGTTCATCCGGCGGAGAGCTACCATTTTTCCGTCCGTAAAAGCTACCTTATCAATATACCCAATGCCAATGGCGGTGTCGCTGCCGGAGGCGCCGGAAAAGGTGATTGCTACGCCCGTTCCGGCCACCAGAAACTCGCTGTCGGAGAGCTGTAGCGCCAGCGCACCCGCTTCGGGCCAGGGGCTGCCGTCCTTGGCGCGTGGCGACCAGCCGTAGGTGTAAACGTGTCGCCCGGTGAGCCGGTAGGCACCCATCTCTACCGTGCGCTGGCTGTTGTCCTTGCTCAGCAGAAAGCCGCGGGTTTTGCCTTTACCCTGCGCTTCGGTCAGCAGCGGCGCTATTTGCCGGAGTACCTCGTAGCTTCTTGCCAGCGAGGGCGTGCGAATGTCTTCGATGGAGAAGGGGCTGAAGCCCATCGCCTCGTGCTCGCCAAAAGCGTAGAATACCCTGGCGGCGTTGTCGTCGGACATGCCTACTTCCGGAATAAAGAGCGGATTGCCGGCAGCGTGGTACTGCGCGCACCACTCCGCAAATCCGGGGTCGTAGATGTCGGGGGCAATAAAGTCCACGGAGGGCGCTGCGGCGCGCCACACGTCTATCAGGTGCGCCAGCGGCCCGGCGCTGGGGTACTCTCCCGGCTTGCGCCCGCGGCTGTTGAGCGCGGCGTTCAGGTACATGGGCAGCGGGTAGACCTGCTTGCCGGCGCGGACAACCTCCTCAACAAACAGACCGTAGTGGTAGGCCATGAAAATTTCGTCGGTTTCCAGGCCTTCGCCGAAAAGCTCCGTCCATGCGCCGTCGGTTTTCTTCCCGTTGGCCTCCCAACGCCCGCGCAAGGCCGGGTGCAGGGTAGCCTCTCGGGCAGTGAGGTAGCCGGACAACTGCGCGGGCACGGGTGCGCCGAACTGCTTCACGGCCTCCGGGTGGTAATCGCGGGCGCTGGGTATCATGCCGATTTCGTTTTCCACCTGCACCATGATAACCGTGCGCTCGGCGGCGTCGGTTTTGGCAAGGTGCGCCATCAGGGCGGCAAAAGCGCGGCGGTCGGCGGCGAGGTTGCTGCTGTCGAAGGGCGTCATTATCTCCAGCGGGAAGCCGTACTGCGCGCGGGAGCGCGGGTATTTTTCGTAATTTTCCTTGACCCACAGGGGAGCGTAGCACGACATGCTGTTTTTCCAGGCGCCAAACCACAGCAGGACTATCTTTATGCTGTGGGCGCGGGCGGCGGCAACGGCAGCGTCGATGGAGGTAAAGTCAAAGCGCTCCTCCTCCGGCTCTATCAGCTCCCAGTAGGCGGGTACGAGGGCTGTATTGAGCCCCGTCCGGTGCAGCCTGCCGAAAACGGTATCCAGCTCGTGCAGGGACGAGGCGGTGGAGTTGCCCAGCTCGCCGCCCAGCATCAGGAAAGGCTTGCCGTCCACAATAAGCTGCGTGGCGTCGCCCTGCCGAACGAGGTGGGGAAGGGTATCTTGCGCAGAGCGCTGCTGTTGGTTGCAAGCCGCAAGTAGCAGCGCTGCAAAAAATGATGTGAAAATGGTTGATGGTTTCATTGTTGTTGTGTGTTTAGAAATAAATTTGAGACAATAAAAAGGTTTGTTTACACGCTTTGTAGCAAGTTGAAGCGCTAAAATAAAATTATGTTTTTTTCATCGAAAGAAAACCGTACATTTGTAGCCACATACAAAAAAATCAATAGCAATGGAAGCAAAAACACCCAAACGGTTGCCGTATGGCAACTCGAACTTTGAAAGTATCCGCACAGAAAACTACGCCTACGTGGACAAGACACGGTTTATTGAGCTGCTGGAAAACGAGGGAAACAAAAGCCTGTTCTTCACCCGTCCCCGCAAGTTTGGTAAAAGCCTGTTTTT
>JAISAC010000163.1 GCA_031266935.1 Prevotellaceae bacterium | reverse complement strand
TTTGTTTATGATCGCAAATATGAGATTGTAGGGCATTTAAAGTCAGACAAATGAATACCTGTAAAATGTCTCATATACACAAGATAAATCACATAAATTTTAGTCGGTCAGTAGTGATTCATAATCCTGAAAAATGGCTGGATGATAAATTTTATCTCGAATAACAGGATTGAGAAAAAAGTTGTACTTTTGCATCATGGATAATAGAGATTATATTCAATAGTTGAATATTACGTTCTTTTATATACCTTTGCGAAAACACTTCGGGCAATGAAATACGACAAGATTAAAAAAAATTCGGCGCAGCTGCTGAGCTTGACAGGATTTACCGCTGAGGAATTTGAGGCGTTCTTACCCACGTTCAAAAATAAGTGGGAAGAATACCACTCCCACTATACCCTGCGAGGCAAAGTCAGAGAGCGCATTTCCTACGGTCGCAAGGCAGGGTTGCTGCCGCTGGTTAGCGATAAATTGCTATTCATTTTATCTTACTTGAAAAACAACCCCTTGCAGGAATACCATGGCGTCGCTTATGGAATGACCCAACCCCAGTGTAACCGGTGGATACATTTGCTATCGGACGTACTGGTTAAAACGTTGGACACGCTCCATGAGCTGCCCGATAGAAATGCACAGCGCATGCAGCAAGCGCTTCGCGGTTACAAAGATGTGCTGCTTGATGGGACGGAAAGACCCATACAAAGGCCGCAGGCCTCGGACAGGCAAGAATCCTGCTATAGCGGTAAAAAAAACGCATAGCGGAAGAATAATCTGCTTTGTAGCCCTCAAAAGCGGATTTTATGGCTTTCGCGTACGCATGATGGGCACGTTCACGATAAAAAGATTGCCGATGAACAACCGCTATCCTTTCCTGCCGGTATTACCTTGTGGCAGGATACCGGATTTTTAGGGCATACCCCTAAAAACGTGACGGTTAAAATACCGACAAAAAAGCCGAAAGGCAAAGAGCTGAGTGAAGCGCAAAAGAAAGAAAATAAAGGCATTTCTTCTTTTCGGATTTTAGTCGAGCATGCCATTGGCGGCGTTAAGCGATGTCGTATTGTCAAAGACCGTTTTAGGTGCCATAAATTCGGGTTCGATGATATGGTCATGCTCATCGCTTGTGGCTTGCATAACTTTCGCATCTATCTGAAATATGAACATATAGCAATTTAATGTATATAATGTCTATGGAAAAAGAAAAAATTATTGAGAAGCAGCAAGAGATCATTCAGCTTGTGAAGCGTTTTTGCGACAAAAAATTAAACGAAGAGTACGCCGTGCTCGGTGAAAAATTGATCTGCAAGTTGGGGCGGAAACGAAATGTGCCGTTTGCAACCGGACAAACCGCTATTTGGGCAGCCGCTGTCATTCACGCGTTAGGCACCATCAATTTTTTGTTTGACAAGTCAGCTCAGCCATACGTTTCAGTTGACGAAGTCAACGACTTTTTTGGAACAAAGAAAACGACAACGGGAAATAAATCAAAAGAAATTCGGGATCTGCTAAAGCTGAACTATTGGGATAAAGAGTTTTCGACACAGAATATGGCAAAGGGTAACCCCTATGCGAATCTTGTTAAGGTTAACGGTTTTATCGTGCCCATAGATTCTTTACCGGAAGAATTTCAAACAATAGCAAGGCAAGCCATTGCAGAAGGCGGAAATATTTCATTCACGACGGGAAGGTGACACCTAATTTAGAAAAGCGCAACGCAAAAGGTGGGTTGGATGGCGCGTAGGGGCGACCCTTGCGGTCGCCCTTAATGCGGATGCACAAAATGCGGTCGCCCCAATGCGGTCGCCCCAATGCGATCGCACAGACAAGGGCGGGGGTAAGTTCCGCCCCTACGAAATTTTTTCTTCTATCAAGTAGAGGTTGCGGTCGCCGGAGTTGCGCGCAATGAGCTCGCCTAAGTAGCCCGACATGAACAGCAGCGTACCGATAATCATCGCCGTTAGCCCAATGAAGAAGTAGGGGCTGTTGGTGATGAGGGTTGCCGACAGGTTGTGGCTCAAACTGTAAATCTTGCTTGCGCCGAGGTATATTGCCATCGCCAGCCCTATCAGGAACATAAGCGTACCCAGCACGCCGAAAAAGTGCATGGGCTTTTTCCCAAACTTGGTCAGGAACACTACCGACAGGAGGTCAAGAAACCCCGTCATAAGGCGCTGCCACCCAAACTTGCTTTCGCCGTACTTGCGGGGGCTGTGCTGCACCACCTTTTCGCCGATTTTTTTGAATCCGGCCTGCTTGGCCAGCACCGGAATGTAGCGGTGCATGTCGCCAAATACTTCGATGCTTTTCACCACCTTCTTTTTGTACGCCTTAATCCCGCAGTTGAAGTCGTGCAGCTTAATGCCCGTAATGAGGCGCACCGTAGCGTTGTAGAGCTTGCTTGGAAGCCTTTTATCAATGGGGTCGTAGCGCTTCTTTTTCCACCCCGAAACCACGTCGTAGCCCTCTGCCGCAACCATGCGGTAGAGCTCCGGTATTTCGTCGGGGCTGTCCTGCAGGTCGGCGTCCATGGTGATGACCACCTTTCCCTGCGCTGCCTCAAACCCGCAAAAAAGCGCCGCCGATTTTCCGTAGTTGCGCCGCAGCTGTATGCCGTGCAGCATTTCGCCATACGCGCCGTGGAGCTGCTGCACCACGCCCCACGAGCCGTCGGTGCTGCCGTCGTCAACCATAATGACCTCGCAGCTGAGCCGATGCTCATCTACTACGCGCTTTATCCACTCCAGGAGCTCCGGCAGC
Organism: Prevotellaceae bacterium; assembly: GCA_031266935.1. Taxonomy (GTDB): domain Bacteria; phylum Bacteroidota; class Bacteroidia; order Bacteroidales; family UBA932; genus JAITMY01. Next base: position 5,832 of record JAISAC010000163.1, on the reverse strand, counting down.
GAATCTTCCTCGTTGTACAAGGGAATAACAATTGATACGTCCACGCTTTTTTTCAAAAATAAGTTTGCGCAAAGATACGGTTTTGTTTGCGAAATAAAAAGATTGTGCTATCTTTGCCCCCGCTTTGGGGTAAGTCTTATACGACCAGCTCCTGCTGAACTCCCCCAGGACCGGAAGGTAGCAAGGGTAGGTGGTTGTAGCGGTGCGATATAAGGGGCTTGCCCCTTTTTTTGTTGAAAGTAAGCTGATGAGGCTTTGGCTTTGAGACAAAAAATCAGCGGCGTAAATCAGCGGCGTAAATCAGCGGCGTAAATCAGCAGCGTAAATCAGCAGCGTAAATCAGCGGCGTAAATCAGCGTAATCCGAAATCCAATGGTGCTATATATCCATCCCAATAACCCCAACGTCCGCGAGGTGGCGCAGGCAGCCCACTCGCTACGGCACGACGGCGTAATCATCTGCCCGACGGACACGGTGTATGCTTTTATGTGCGCCTTGAGCAGCAAAAAGGCCTACGAGGCGCTTTTGCGCATAAAAGGGGTGAAGGAAAAGGACGCCAACTTTTCGCTCATTTTTCCCAACCTGAGCTACCTGTCGGACTACGCCAAGGTTGACAACCAGACATTCAAAGTGCTCAAGCAAAACCTGCCCGGCGCGTTTACGTTCATTCTCAAGCCATCGGGCAAGGTGCCCGACAAGCTGCAAAACCGCCGCAGGAGCATAGGCGTACGCATCCCCAACAACCGGATTGTGTCAGCCCTGCTCGAGCAGCTGGACTGCCCGCTGCTCACCACCTCCGCCAAAAGTCCGGACAAGGTGCTGGAGTACGCCACCGACCCCGGCGAGCTGCACGAGCTGTACGGTAAGCTGGTGGACATGGTCATAGACGGCGGGACGGGCGGAAATACCCCATCTACCGTTGTTGACTGCACGGTGCAGCCCTACGAGCTGGTACGCGAGGGCGCAGGAACGCTGATATGACGCCGTTCCTTAGTTTTTTTCAATTTTTTTCAATTTTTTTTTAGCATCGTAATGCAGCACTACAAAGTATTCTCCGGCGACAGCGAGATGCAAATCGGCGAAAGCGAGTGGGCGCACTTTTGCAGCCGCTACCGGCTGGTTGAGGCCGCGGGCGGGTTAGTCAAAAACAGCAGGGGCGAGTACCTGCTAATTTTTCGCAACGGCAGGTGGGATTTGCCCAAAGGTAAGCGCGAGGCGGGCGAAAGCATGGAGCAAACCGCCGTGCGCGAGGTCATGGAGGAATGCGGCGTTGACAGGCTGACGCTACAAGGCTTGCTGCTGGTTACCTACCACACCTACACGCTGCAAGATACCGACGTGCTCAAGCGAACCTGCTGGTACTCCATGAGCTACTCCGGCGAGCGCCCCAAGCTGCAGCCGCAGGCGGAGGAGGGAATTGAGGTGGCCGAATTTTTGCCCGCCGAAAAGGTGGCAGGCTGCATAGCCTGCTCCTACCCTTCTATCAGGGAGGTTTTTGCTGCCGAGCGTTGCCTTTTGGAGGCAAGCGCGCCGCCGTCGGCTCTTAATTTTGGTGAAGAATGAGCCATTGCGCAAAAAAAATGTAGCAGAAAGCAAGGCTACGCGCCGGACAAAATCGCGCCGGCGCAAATCAACGGAAATTTGTTTTATATTTGTCGGCAAAAAATTACCCATAAAAAATGGATTCAACACGCAACCCTCTGCGGTGGGTGCCTACCGTTTACTTCGCCATGGGCTTGCCCTTTGTAGTGCTGAACATGGTGTCGGTGCTAATGTTTAAGCGCATGGAAATTTCCGATACGCAAATAGCGTTCTGGACGTCGCTCATCATGCTCCCGTGGACACTCAAGCCGCTATGGAGCCCGTTTTTGGGCATGTTCAAAACCCAAAAGTTTTTCGTTGTCCTCACCCAAATCGTAACCGCCGTTGCCTTTGGGCTGGTGGCCTTTTCGCTGCAAATGCCCCACTTTTTCAGCATAGCGGTGGCCTTGCTTTTCGTCATTGCCTTTAGCGGGGCAACGCACGATGTGGCCACCGACGGCGTTTACATGGCCGAGCTGAGCAAGTCCGACCAGGCGCGGTATATTGGCTGGCAGGGCGCATTTTACAACATGGCCAAGGTTTTTGCCACCGGAGGGCTGGTTTACTTGGCCGGCTACCTGATAGGCAAAATCGGGAACGTCCATGCGTGGATGGCGGTGATGTGCGCCTGCGGAGCTATCATGCTGCTGCTGGGCGTTTACCACGCACGGGCGCTGCCTTCGGGCAGAAAGGCTACGGGCAAGGTGGACTCTTTTGCCGACTGCCTGCAAAGCCTCTGGGCGGTGCTCCGCGATTTTTTTACCAAAAAAAATATTGCGTGGTACATCTGCTTCATCATCCTGTACCGCTTTGCCGAGGGATTTGTGATGAAGATAGTCCCGCTGTTCCTCAAAGCGCCGGTTGAGCAGCAGGGGCTGGGGCTGTCGGAGGAGCAGATAGGGCTGTACTACGGAACGTTTGGCGCTGTGGCTTTTATTGCAGGCTCGGTGCTGTCGGGCTACTACATCTCGGCAAAAGGTCTGAAAAAAGTGCTGTTCTCGCTCTGCTGTACGTTCAACGTGCCTTTTGTGGTGTACCTCCTGCTGGCGCTTTACCAGCCGTCGAGCGGGTGGCTGATAGCCGGCGCCATTGCCTTTGAGTACTTTGGATATGGATTTGGGTTTGTGGGGCTAACGCTGTTCATGATGCAGCAGGTTGCCCCCGGCAAGTTCCAAATGGCGCACTACGCTTTTGCCTCGGGAATAATGAATCTGGGGGTAATGCTGCCCGGCATGGCGAGCGGATTGGTGAGCGACTGGCTGGGGTATAAATACTTCTTTGTATTTGTGCTGATTGCCACCATACCGGCGTTTCTGGCCACCTACTTTGTTCCATTTGCAAACGAAAAGAAATTTTGAATTCTGAATTCTGAATTTTGAATTTTGAATTCTGAACTCTTAATTATTAATTGTTAATTATTAATTCTAATCATGGTTATTCCTTGGGAAGATAGACCTGTAAACGAGAAAGGGGTTATTTGGCGCTACTCGGTCAACCCCATTATTCCGCGCAACCTGCTGTCAACGTCCAACAGCATTTTCAACAGCGCGGTGGTGCCTTTTGGCGATGGCTTTGCCGGCGTATTTCGCTGCGACGACACAAACCGCCGTATGCGCCTGCATGCAGGTTTTAGCCGCGACGGCGTACGCTGGAGCATTGAGGAGGACGACATTCACCTCACCGGCGCCGACCCCGAGGTGGGCGCGTGGCTGTACGGCTACGACCCCCGCGTGGTGTGGATAGACGACCGCTACTACGTTACGTGGTGCAACGGCTACCACGGCCCCACCATAGGCTGCGCGTGGACAGCCGACTTTAAGGTGTTTCACCAGCTGGAGAACGCGTTCCTGCCCTTTAACCGCAACGGCGTGCTCTTTCCCCGCAAAATCAACGGGCGCTTTGCCATGCTTTCGCGGCCAAGCGACAATGGGCACACTCCTTTTGGCGATATTTTTTACAGCGAGTCGCCCGATATGGAGTTTTGGGGGCGCCACCGGCACGTGATGTCGCCCGCAAAGTTTGAGCAGAGCGCATGGCAGTGCACCAAAATCGGCGCGGGGCCTGTCCCCATTGAAACCGGCGAGGGGTGGCTTCTAATCTTCCACGGGGTGCTGGCCTCGTGCAACGGATTTGTGTACAGCTTCGGCTCGGCGCTGCTTGACCTCAGCGAGCCTTGGAAGGTGCTTGCCCGCAGCGGCCCCTATCTCCTCTCGCCGCAGCGGGACTACGAGTGCATGGGCGACGTACCCAACGTTACCTTCCCCTGCGCAGCGCTGCACGACCCCGATACCGGCCGCCTTGCCATCTACTACGGCTGCGCCGATACGGTAACCTCGCTGGCCTTTGGCTACGTCAACGAAATAGTGGAGTTCACCAAGAAAACGACCATTTAGCGCAGAAAGGCAATATTCATTTTCTATGGCAGGTATCGACGACCACCGTGCTTTGAGGTTTCGGTTTGCAACCTCAAGTAGTGCCGCATCACTCATCAAGTTTTGGATAAAGTTTGATGAATGACACGACGCTATCTGTTTTTGGACGATTAGAGCGTAATGTCATCACAAATTGTGATGGCATATTCCCCCTGCTTCAACACAATTTGAAACTGTGCGAGGTATTAGCATAAATCATTTCAGAACCTCACCACCATTTCGAGGGTGAGCTTATCGTGCAGCAGCTCGTCGGTGTGGAAGTTGTCGGGCTTGCGCGAGGCGATATACTTCTCAAAGTTCAGCCTAAACTCGCCTGTGAAAGGCTTGCGCGAAACGCCCATAGCTACGCCTACCGACAGCCGCTGCGCGTCAAACTGCCCGGCGGCGCTGTCGTACATGCCGTTGCAGACAACGTCGTACCGTGCGGTCGGGGCAAGGTAGCGGGCAAGCGTATTCGGCTTGAGGTAGAACCTGTAGAATCCTTGCAGGTAAGCAGCCGTAAGCGTATGCTTTCCGTTCTGCTCATACGTGCGCTGCGCCACCTCGCCGTCCACGGTAAACAGCGGCGCGATGTAGCGCAGCTCGCCGCCCAGCATGGCGATGCGCTGCGCGTAAGGCGTCCGCCCGCTATAGCTGCTGATGGCGGCTTGCAGCCCTTGCTCGCCGCCGTACTCTACTTTTGCCGAAATGTTGAAGCGCTCCTGCCAAACAGGGTTGTTGAGGCCGCTGCCGTTGAACAGCCCCGCCTTGAGCACAACGGGAAACCAGCGCCGAAGGTCTACAGTCAGCAGCCCGCCAATATCGCGCGCGCTAAGTAAGCGTACCTTGTCGGCTGTATCTACGTAAGAAGCGGTATACTTGGCAACAAACGAGCGGTTGGCAAAAATATTCTGCATGGGGCTGCGGGCTAAATCGGTGCTGAAAGCATACTCCTGCTGCCCAAGCGAAATTGACGCTATCGAGACCCGGTAGGTTGCATAGGCATCCAGCACCGACAGCTTTCCCTCGTTGTTGAACTCTACCTGCGTACGGTATCCCATGTTTTTGGAAATGTTCCCTCGCACGCCAAAGCGCGAGTTGCGCACATCAAACCGCGCATGGCCGCTGTAAAAACTTTCCTCAAGCTTCACCTTTATCAGGCCTTCGATTTTCGGCACGTAGCTTTCTTCTTTGGCAGAATCGGGCTGCGCAAGCAGCGTCGCTGCCGGCATCAGCAGCGCAGCTGCAAGCGCCGGTCTAAATAACTTTGATATCATTTTCTTAATCAACTAAATTATGCTATCCGCAAATACGCTGCGTTACGGGAAATTTTGGATTTTAGCACGCCTTCTCCGGCTACAACATCCGCCTGCAGGAAGCGCTACTTGCTGCTGCAAAGATACAATTTTCCGAAAATAAGTAACCTAATTTACTCTGCATTTTCGCCGTGTACGCATTTCAAATTGCCGCAAATTGCATCTTTACTGTGCTACGCCTACGGTGTGATGCGACAATTTGAACTACATTCGGAAAAAAGTGCGAAAATAATTTGCATACTATTTTTTTGTATCTTTGCGCTCGCATTCCATCAAAAAATATAAGGATATGACAGCAAATTATGTAGCTGTACCAAGGGGTAACTTTATTATTATAGCATTTGCATGAGGTCTCAACCACAAACAGTAGAGCTAGATTTATTTCCTGAAACATGTAAAGCAGGACAAGATTATTCATCTACTTTTGCCGATAATATGAGCCTGCCTGTTCATAAGTGGTATAGATATACTGCCGGATTTTCGGCTTCATGGGTAAATCAACTTATCCGACAGGAGAAAAAAAA
>JAISAC010000207.1 GCA_031266935.1 Prevotellaceae bacterium | reverse complement strand
CTCGTTGTAGAGACGTGGCGCGCCGCGTCTCTACGCAGGTATGCTGCAATCCGTATGCTGCAAACCCCGCAGGGGTGACACTTTATTAACCGTATGCTTTAGCATACGGGGACAAGCAGGAGACTCCCGCTAAGTCCCGCAGGGACGACAACTTTATTAGTTGTTATATCTTGTTTATTCGTCATTTCTTAAAATCTTCCGCCGCCAAATCCGGGTCCGCGCCCGCCCCTGTCGCGGAAGCGTTCGCCGCCCTCGCCCTCGGTGCGCTGGGGCGCCTGCCCCTTCAGGCGGTAGATAAAGGTAACCAAAAAGTAGCGGGTGAGCACGTTGGATGTGGCGTCCTCGATGTAGCTCGACGTAACGCTGCGGTTTACGCTCTTGTTCTGGTTGAGCAGGTCGTACACCGTCAGCCTCAACTCGCCCTGATTATTCTTCAGGAATTTTTTGCCTATGCTTGCGTCGATGCGCAGGTACTCCTGGTTGTACGATTGCGACAGGCCGCTGTACAGGCTATAGTTGGCCACCAACTGCGGCGCTATCCCCTTCCAAAATTCGGCGGATATCCTCCCCGAAGCCACCTGCTGAAAGTAGGTGTTGTTCCTGCTGCTTTGCAGCGTATTTTTCGTGTCGTTGTAGGTAAAGTTGTACGACAGGGTGAAATCCAGCTTTTCGCTGATGTTGCTGCCCAGCACCACGCCCTGGTTGAGGCTGTAAGTTTTGGCAATATTTTCCACGCCGTTCAAAAAGCCCGGATCGCTGGAGTAGCTGCCGCGCAGGCTCAAGTTCAGGTTGCTTTTTATAAAAGTGAGGGGCAGCCCCACGTTGACCTGCGCCCACGTTCTCCAGTATCCGTCAACGTTGACCGGCGAGGAGAATTGGGAGCCGGGGCTTAGGCGCACCGTATCGCCAATGGGCGAAAACACCGTAGTATCTATTTTAGAATAGTTGGTTATCAGGTTGCTCGATATGGAGTTGTTGGTGTTTGCAAAGCCCAGCATGGAAAAAAATGTCAGCCCGCTCTCGGTCGAAGTCCGGTTGTACCGCGCAAACAGGTTGTTCGAGAATGTTTGCTGCAGGTTCGGGTTGCCGGAGGAGATGGACAGCGGGTCGGTGTTGTCGAGTACGCCTTGCAGCTGCGCAATGGAGGGCGCGTTGGTGGAGCTCCGGTAGAATATGCGCAGGGCGTCCTGCCGCGTAAACTTGTACTCCAGCATGGCGTTTGGCAGCGCGCGGTAGAACTCCTTGTAAACCGACGGCTTTACCGGTAGCGTCTGGTGGCCGTCGAGGACGGCGGTTTCGCCGTTTATGCCCACCATTGCGTTGAGCTTGTCGGTGTGGTAGCGGTAGCTAAGCCCCAGCCGCTGCGTGGTGTAGCCGTTGTCGTAAATGTTGCTGTAAAGCGAATCGAGGTTGGTGTTCTCGTTGTAAAAACCGGTGGAGTCCTGACGGTTGTAAGTTCTTTTGTTGCTTTCGCCGTAGGAGTAGCCAATGTCGTAGCTGAGCTGCACGAGGCCGTTAGCCGTTACCGGCTCGGTGTAGATAACCCTTGCGCTCCCCGACCAGTTGTTGGTAGGGTTGTTCGAAATTTGGTTGAGCATTAGCGTATCGCCAATGCTTGCGGCGTTGCTTTCGCGGCTGCTTTCGCTCTTGCTGTTGTTGATGTTGTAGCGCACCTCTGCCGAAAATGTCCGCCCCGGCTTTGAGAGTTTTTGCCGCCAGAGCAGCTCATTCCTGAAGTTGAAGGCGTTGCTCTCCGACGAGTTGTTGGAGCTGGCTTTGTTGTAGCCCACCATTTCCGAAGCGCTGCTGCTCTCCGAGTTGCGGTCTTGAAAGCTCAACCTCGGGGTGTAGAGCAGCGATATGTTCTCGTTGAGCTTGTACTCCATGCGGAGGTCGAGCCGGTGGTTGTAGTTGTTTGTTTCCGAGTTGGAAGTTGAGTTGTAGGAGGTCATGGAATCCCTGCTGGCAATGTACTGGCGAAATCTTACATTGTTTGCGTCGTTGTTGCTGATGTTGAGCAAGTAGCTACCCGTCAGCTCGAACTTTTTTCCCCATGTGTTGCTATAGTTCAGGCCAAGAGCAGTAGTGTTGGCAATGCCGCTGCTGTTGCCGCCAAAGTAGCTGCCTCCGCGCCGTCCGCCGCCGCTCCCGCTCACCAAATCTTCCTCGGCAAACTGCCGCTGGTTGACGTTATTGCTCATGCCGATAATTGAAAAGCGCTGGTCGCCGCGAAACAGGTTGACGTTCCCGCCCGCCGAGTAGCGTACGTCGCCCTCTCCGATTTTTTCCTGCACATCTTGCCCCACTCCGCCGTACACCCGTCCAAACTGCCCCATGCGCCGGTCTTCCTTGGTAACGATGTTGAGCGTTTTTTCGGAGTTCCCGTCGTCAAATCCCGTGAGCTGCGCCTGGTCGCTCATGCGGTCGTACACCTCAATCTTGGAGACAGCGTCGGCGGGCAGGTTTTTAATGGCAATGGTGGGGTCGTCGCCAAAAAACGGCTTTCCGTCCACCAGCACGCGCTTAATGTCTTCGCCTTGAGTTTTCACCGTTCCGTTTTCGACGGTAACGCCCGGCATCTTCTTGAGCAGGTCTTCGACGTCGGCGTCTTGCGATACCTTGTATGCGTCGGCGTTGAACTCGGTAGTGTCGCCGCGCTGCGAGGCGCGCGCGGCGTTGCCCGTAACCTGCACTGCTGCGAGGTCTATTGACTCGGAAATCAGGCGAATTCTTCCCAGATTTTTGTTTTCGTCCTTGAGCGCTACCGTTTGCGATAGCTTTTTGTACCCCAGGTAGCTGAAATCAACCCTGTAAGATTGTGGCGAGAGATTTTCTACCACAAACGACCCGTTGCCGGCGGTGGAGGCGTAGTACCGTTTTGTGGTATCGGCAACGCTCACCGCCTGCACCACCGACCCCACCAGCGGCTCGCCGCTGCGGCTGTCTATAAGCACTCCGCGAATACTTGCTGCCTGAAGCAGCCCTGCAAAAAAAAGACCTGGGGCTATCAGCAATACATGCCGTAACCTGAAAACAACTTCCAACTTGCGCATTTAACAACAGCTATGTGTTTTTCAATTCTCAACTTCAATTCTCAACTTCAGCTTCAATTCTCAACTTTATCCCCGTGCTTCCGCAAAACATTCAGCAGCTCTACCTTGAAAGATTCCTCGGCAATGTAGTACTTGAGGAGTTTTTGGGGCGGGAGTACCTTGGCAAATTTTTCGTTGTACTCGCGCATCAGGTTAGCGTCATCCTGCAGGCAGTCAATCATTCGCTGCGCTACTTGCAGGGCTTTTTTGTCGTCCATTTTATCGTGCTTGGCCTTACGCATCAGGTTGTTTCGCTCGTTAAAAAAGTCGTCGCGCTTTTTCCAGTATTCGTTGTAAACAGGCCAAAAGAGCGCTGCCTCGTCCGGCGTGAGCTCAAGCTGCGCCGTGAAGTAGCCTACTTTGCGCGCCTGCATTTGCTCGTGGCGCTGCCGGCGCTGCTGCTGTTTTGTGGAGTCGCTATCTGCTCTGCGCACCTGCGCTTGCTCTTTGTGTTCCTGCGCTTGCTTTTTGCGCACCTGCGCCTGCTCATGGCGCTGCTTTCCGACGGAATCGTTATTAGCGATCAGCCATTCGTGCGTTTCTTTTTTTTCTGCTCTTTCTGCATCGGGGTGCTCTGCATCGGAGTGCTCTGCAACAGCCGAAAATGCAACGGCAGAGGCTATAAAAAGGATAAGTGTTTTTTTCATTTTTTTACTTGTGTAATTTAGTGATGTTGTTTTCAGGTTCTTGTATTTTAATTTTCAACTTTCAATTTTCAGCATCCATTGCTATCAGCATTTGGCTATCGCCAAGGAGGTAGTCCATAATAGCATCGTCATCCAAGCTGTCGTCGTCGCTATCCGAAACGTGCGTCAGGTAATTCTCCAAGTCCAGAATACCGATGCCAAAGGTTGCGTATGGCGCGTCTGCCGTTGCCTGCATAAGCCTCGGTGCATGCTTCACGGCCACGTACGACAGCCCCGCCAGCAGGGCAAACCCTGCGGCAAACGCCAGCTGCGCGCGGATGCTGCCCCACAGGGAGAGGTGCTGCGCGGATGCAGCCTCGTCGCCCTCGCTGCAGCGCTGCACGAGGCGCTCCGTCAGGTTCTCAAAGTAGCCATCCGGAACGGTAAATGGCAAATGCTTGTCTTTCATTTTTCTCTTGATGTTTTCGTCAGTACCTTGCGCCTCTACCCCTGCGCTGCTGCTGTTGCTGTTGCTGCTGCTGTCGCTGGTCGGCGAGCCACTTGTCGTACTTTACCTGCTGCTCTTTGGTGAGCAGGCTTTTTACCTCTGCTTCGCGGGCTTTTTGGATGTTTTCGGCCTGCGCGCGCATTGCTCCGCGCTCGCCGCCTCTACTTTCGGGCTTCATCAGCTCTTGCTGCTGCAAGTCGTACTTGCCGTTCACGCTGTCTACCCTGCTCGCCGCGTCGGGGCTGAGCGACAGCGCTTCGCGCAGCTCTGCGTTGCGCTTTACGCGATTTTGCTCCATCATTTTCTGGCGCTCTTCGGGGTTAGCCCGGTAAGGTCGTCCGCCCGAAGGTTGCGCCGCGCCTGCATTTGCAAGTAGCAGCGTCAATGCTGATACAAAAATTATTCGTTTCATTTTTTTTAATTCTAAATTTTGATATGGTAACTCCTAAAAACTCCTCCAAATGAGGTATATTTCAAATTGTCGTTTTTGCTCATTCCGTAGGAATGAATCGCTCGGTAGAACGAAAATGTTCCGGGGTTGTCGGTATCCCGTAGGGATGCATCCCTACGGGATGCCAAAGAGGGATGCCATTCGTGTTTTCTACCGAGCGATTCATTCCTACGGAATGAGCAAAAGCGTATTCCTCCCTCCGCAGACCATGACTTATTGCTTATGCCATACATTCCGTTAGGAATGTATCGCTCGGTAGAAAATGCCAGATGCCCCGCGCCCCTGCATTCCATCGGAATGTATCCTCATTCATTCTTCAACCGGTTTGAAAATATATTTTTCATCGTATTCCAAATTAAAATCCTTTAATATTTTCTTGTATTCATCCAAAAATGTTTTCTTTATATGGTGTTGTTCTTGGTTTTCAATATATTCCACAACCAGCGAAATATGAGATTTGCTATAAGAGAAAGCACCATACCCCTCTTGCCACGAAAATCGTCCCATGACTAATTTTTCTTTGTTAACCCATTCTGAGCTGTCTCGCTTCACTTCCTGTATCAGGTTTGATAATGCCTGCGTAGGACGAAATCCGAAAAGAATATGGACATGCTCGGGCATTCCGCCAATTGACAAAACTTTATGTCCATGCTTCTGCATAACGGCAATTATGTATTTGTACAACCGTTCCTGCCACGACTTGTTGATTAAGGAAATCCTGTTTTGAACTGCAAAAACAGCGTGAATGTGAATTTGCGTGAATGTGTTTGCCATATCCTGATATTTTATTGGTTAATAAATAATTGGATGCATCCCTATGGGATGCCGGCAACCACCGGAACGTTACTTTTTCTACCGAGCGATTCATTCCTACGGAATGAGCAAAAGCGACAATTTGAAATACACCCCGCGTACAGATAATATGACTGCTCAAATCGCAAAAGGTTTAAACGTTCACGCAAAAATTTTTTTTACCTTTTGCTCCGCAAAGTGGTACGAGGCTTTCAGCGCTCCTACCGATACGCCCAGTATTTCGGATATTTGCTCGTAGGTCATTTCGTCAAAATAGCGCATGTTGAACACAATTCGCTGCCTTTCGGGCAGGGTAAGGATGGCGGCTTGCAGCCTTTCCTGCGCCTCGCTTGGGCAAAAGTGGGCGTCGGTAGCGCGAAGGTTTTCCAGCAGCTGCCGCGCATCGCCTATTGAGAGGCGCTGTAGGCGCTTGGTGTTGTTCAGGAATGTAATGGATTCGTTGGTGGCAATGCGGAAAAGCCACGTGAAGAGCTGCGCGTCGCCGCGGAACTTGGCGATATTTTCCCACGCTTTGACAAAGGTGTTTTGCAGCACGTCGTCGGCGTCGTCGTGCACCAGCACAATCTTGCGAATGTGCCAGTAAAGCCGCTCGCTGTAGCGCTGCGCCAGCGTGCTAAAGGCGCTGCGGCGAGTTTCCTCGCACCTAAGCTGCTCTAACAGTAAAATTTCATTGGCAGTATTGTCCACAGGCTCACGGTTAGCAATTATTACTCATTTAATGCTTCTACTATATTTTCCCTTTGACCGGTTTGCGGCGCAATGGTTTAACGGTAGATCAGCATTTTTTTCACGCCGGTATTTTTTCTGCTGGTTAGCTGCACGATATAAATTCCGTGCGGTAAAAACCGGAGCTGCACCTCGCCTCCTGCCTGCACCGGAGCGCTGTAAAGGAGGCTTCCCGCCATGCTGTACACGCTAACGGTCAGGTTTGCTTCCTCCTCCGTTTCCACCACAAACGTTCCGCTGTTGGGGTTTGGGAGTATTTTGAACTCCAGCTCCTGCCCGCTGCTGCTCCAGAAGGGCGTTCGCGGCGCCGACAGCAGCTTGCAGAGCGCCGTTATTTCATTTTCGGCCGAGCTGAGAACATCCAGCTTGCCGGCGCCCTGCGTATTTTGCGGCAAGTTTCCGGTGAGCGCGTCATTTTTAACGGTGTTCTGCTGCAGCATGCACCTGATGCTGTCGGGGGTGAGCGTCGGGTTTTTTTGGAGCAGCAGCGCCACCGCTCCCGTAACCATTGGCGCTGCCATAGAGGTGCCCTGCATGAGGGCGTAGTAGTAGCGCCTGTTTTCTTTATACTCGTACGCTATGGGGCTGTAGCTGCCGTACACATTATCATAGCTGTTGACCGCCGAAGCAAGGCTGCTGCCGGGCGCAATGACGTCGGGCTTCACGCGCCCGTCAGCGGTGGGGCCTTTGGACGAGAAGGAGGATATTGCCCCAATAGCAGCGGACGATCCTCCGCTCCTGCTGTTGTAGGAGCCTGCGCTGATAATGCTTTTTGCCGTTCCGCCTATTTCGCCCATGGTGTAGTCGGAATTGCCGTCCAACCACGTGAAGGAGGGATTTTTTAAAACGGAAAACGAAGCGTTAGAGATCACCTCGTCGTTCCCCAGGTTCCAGAGATGCACCGTGCCCAGCTGAGACTCCGCCTTGAGCGCAAGCACTACGGCATACTTACTCGTCTTGCTATTTTTGACGTTAATATCAACATGTCCGCGGCTGCTGTGCCCATCGCCGCTGTAGCCCACCGCCGAAACGGTAACCGTATCTGCTGCGTCGGCAATGAAGACTTTATTGCTCAGCCTCGCTCCGGTTTGCGTGGAGTAAAAGTTGTTGCCCGTTGCCTGCTGCAGGCGCGTGTTTTTGTCCGCATCCCACAGCTCAACCGTCCAGTTCAGCTGCTGCCCCACGCTTGCAAAAACTCCCACCGAAGTTTTTCCAAGCGCTACCCCCAGCACCGTGCGCACAACGTTGTCGGTTTGAGAAAATGTGTAGCTTGCATGCAGCTTGCTATTGCCCTCGTTGCCCACCGCGCCAACTACCGCGCGCCCCGCTCCGGTCAGCCCGTCAACGGCGCGGTCAAAGTACGAGGTGCCGTCGTGCGGGCCGTTGTGCGACCCCATGCTGAGGTTCACCACCGCCGGCTTGCCCACCTCCTTTGCGTAGTCGAAGATGTAGTTCAGCCCGTCTATTATCTCGGAGGTGGTGCCTTCGTAAAGCTGCACCAGCACCAGCTCGGCCTCCGGAGCAACGCCCCTGTAAAACCCCTTTAAGCCGCCCTGCCCTATTCCCGCTACGTGCGTATTTAAGCCGCCCTGCCCTGCCGCTATTCCCGCTACGTGCGTACCGTGCGACTCCTCACTCGACGAGCAACCCCGCTGCTCCATTTCGCTCTGCGTTGTGTATATGGAGCCGTATCTGTAGGGGTGGCTGCCTGCGCCGCTGTTGTCCCGCTGGTTCCAAACGCGGGCAATGCGCAGGTGGTCTGACGTATCGTAAAACGTGGGGTGCGTGAAGTCAAACCCCCAGTCAATAACTCCTACTATCACCCCAGCCCCCGTGTAGGCTTGGGATAAGCTGCCCGCACCCCGATGCACCATATCGGCCTTGACAAGCGGTACCGCCACATCGAGCTTTTTGCGGACGCGGCTGTCGGCGCTCATAAAGAGAACGCCGCTAAGCTCCGCCACCTGCATCAGCTGCGCAGGGGTGGCGCGCAGGGTTACCACGTCGCCGACGCAGGTACCAACGGCAATGCCCAGCGCGTCCAGCGCCTTAACGTCGAACGTTGGGGCTACCGACAGCACCACGCCTACCGTGCCGTCGGCATCGTCGCCCGCCGGAGTAGCCTTGATGGCTGTCCGCGCACGGGAGGAGGGCTGCTGCCGGCTTTCGTTGTAGCGGTCTATCAGCTCCATTGTGTGCAGCGTCATTACGGCCTCGGCGCTCAGCTGCCAAGGAAAAAGCAGCAGCAGCGCTACGAGCAGAGTGGACAGACGGGATGTTAGCAGCATAAAAAAAATTTAGATAAAGCTTAGATAAACTGCAAAAGTACAATTTTGTTTCTTTATACCAATATTTTTTGGAGCAAATGTCGGGAAATTTTGAATTTTGAATTTGTAAATTCTGAATAGGCTTGCGCTCTTAACCCCCAAAATCTGTAGTACACAAAAGCGCGTAACCGATAACGATTACGCGCTTTTTCATTTGCGGCTACTCCTGTAGGTGCAGCGCAGGGTAGGGTGGGGGGGCAGGAAGCGCTCGGCCCCTGCCGATTGGCGTTAGTATATTTTTCCGCGCAGGTCTTTTATGTTGGCTTCTACGTGCAGCGTTTCAAACAGCTCGTAGTTTATTCGCATGGGCACGGAGGCTTGCAGGCGCGATTTTTCCTGCGCCAGCCGGTTGTTGTCGTCGTCGGCAGCTTTGACGGATGTTACCGTAAATACGTACACGCCCGAAAGCCCTTCTACCGGCGCCGATATTTGGTTTTCCTGTGATGCCGAGGCCACTGCCGCCAGCTTTGGCTCTACGCCAACCCCCGGCAGGTAAAAGCTGGAAAAGTTGACGTTATCCAGCGTCTGTACGCTCAAGTTCAGGCTTTCTGCAAGGCTGTTCAGGTCGGTAGCGTTCTTCATTGTTTCGGCTATTGCAGCAGCTTTTTTCGCGCGCACCACCTCCACCGAAATTTCGGAGGCCACCTGCTTTACCGGCGCATAGCCGTCCTCGCGAACAGTAGATAGGAGCGCTACCACAAAGTTGTTGTCAACCTCAAATATGGGCGATATGGCGCCTTCCTTGCTGTTGTACGCCCAGCGCACCAGCTCGCGCGCCTCCTGCAGGTTGCCTACGGACTTATCGTTGATGGTAACGCGCAGCGCCGGCCTTCTTGTATATCCTTTTTCGTCGCTCTTGGCGGTAAACGCCGCGCGGTCGGGCGACTGGGTTGCCAGCTCGTTTGCGCTGCTAAAAATGCGCTCCCTCGTGATGCGGCTTGGCTCCACCGTGCGCTCTACCACCGCCAGCTGGACCTTCTTTTCGGCAACGCCCTTGTCGGTAATCTCCACCACGTGTACGCCAAACTGCGTTTCTACTACCAGCACGCGACCTTTTGAAGCAAAAAAGCAGGAATCACCAAACGGCTTAACCATGGCGTTCTGCGAAAACCAGCCAAGGTCGCCACCTTTTTCGTTTGCAGCCTGGTCAATGGAGTACTTTGCGGCCAGCTCGGCAAAGTCTGCTCCCGTTCTTAGCGCGGTGCGTATGCTATCGGCGATTTTACGTGCAGCATCCATGCCTTTGGAGGGGTCGAGCAGGATGTGGCGCGCCTTTACCGAGTCGGGCAGCATCCGCACCTCAACAATCCGCGCCATTTTATAGGCGTTGCCGTCCAGCACGGGGCCAAGCATATCGCTTTTGCCTGCCGAGAACGCAAAGCTGTCAAACAGCTCGGGCAAGTCGCCTTTTTTGTGGTAGGTAGCGTTGAAGGGCACATCGGAGTGCAGGGTTGTAAACTGGGCTAAATCGGTGGCATTTTTGAACTCCGGCGCCAAATTTTCTATCCAGCTGCCGGCGGCTCTATCGTCTTCCTCCGAGGGGGCGATGGCAAAGGTAACCAGCTCCAAATCGCGCGAAGCGGTTTGCTTGTACTGCTGCTTATGCTCCTTGTAGTATTTTTTTACGTCGCGCGAGGTAACCTTTACCAGGCTGTCGGGGTAGCTGCTCAGCGGGCTTGACACGTACTGTATGCTCACCGATTTTGCCTCGTTGTCGAATGTGTTCTTGGCGTCGGCAGAGGTTACGTACATTGCCTTCGACACCAACCCCGACAGCTTGGTTTGCTTGCGCTGGCTGATGATTTCTTTTTCCAGAAACAGCCAGTAGAATTTTGCATCGGGATTTTGGTCAATGTTTTGCAGGTAGCGCAGGACAAATCCTCTGTCGAACTCGCCGGTTTGCGGGTTGGAGAAGTTCCGTACTACCAGCGGCGAGGGGTTGCGCCCCTGTATCAAGTCAAACAGCTCGTCGCTTGAAATTTCTATTCCCAAGTTGTCATACTTTTTGTCGAACAAGTATTTGCGCACCAGCGCCTGCCACGCCTGCTCCCGAATTTCGTCCGTAACATCTCCGTTGACAGCGCCTTGTCCGTACATGGCGTTGTAAACTGAGGTGAAGTAATCCACCGTTTGCTGGTATTCTTCGTAGGAGATTGTCCGTCCGTTAATTTTCCCAACGCTGTTGTTGGCTGAGGAAAAGAAGCCGCCGCTGCTTCCGTTTCCAAACAAGTCGCCGAGCACGAAGCTAAGCAGCGCAAGGCCGATAATACCAACTAAAAGCACTCCTGCTTTACTTCTAAGTGATTCTAAAACAGCCATTTATAGTAATGATTTAGGGTGATAAAATAATTTTCCATTAGCCTGCAAAGATAAGGCTTTAATTTATAATAGGCAATACTTTATGTAGGTTTTTTGGCAAATATTTACGCCGGATTTGCTGAAAAAGCACAATTATACATTTTAATTATTTGCTCTGCTTATCGCCTACCGTAACGTGCACCAAGTCTATTTTTGATGCCGAAGCCTTGAGTATCCGCACTTTAAAGTTTCCCATCTCCAGCGTTTCGCCCACGGTTGGGATGCTTTCGCTGCTGAAAATGATAAATCCGGCAAGGGTTTCGTATTCGTCCATCTCCTCGATGTTGAGGTTGTACTTTTCGTTGAGGTAGGCCACCTCTAACCGTCCGGCAAGAACAAACTCGTTATCCGACAGCCGCTTTTCGAGAAGGCTTTCCGAGTCGTGCTCATCCTCTATTTCGCCAAAAATTTCCTCCATCATGTCCTCCATAGTTACCATGCCGGCGGTGCCGCCAAACTCGTCAACCACCACGGCAACCGACTTGTGGCCTTTTATGAGCGAGGCGAGCAGCTTTTGCGCCGACATGCTTTCGGGCACAAACTCCAGCGAGATGAGCATATCGCGAATGTTGCCGTAAGACCTGAACAGGTCGGTAGAGCGGACGTACCCGATAATGTTGTCGATGGAGCCTTGGTACACCATGAGGCGCGAGAATCCGGTCTGCACAAACAGCGAGCGCAGCGCCTCTACGCTTTCCTCCAGCGCTATGGCTTCTATTTCGGTGCGGGGCACCATACACTCGCGCACCTTGACGTCGGCAAAGCTCAGCGCGTTTCGGAAAATCTGTATGTCGTGCTCCCGCTCCGGCTCCTCCGACAGCTCCGTTGCCTCGCCGGCCACGCTTTGCAGCTCATTCTTTTCAAACATCGGCACGGCTGACGGCTCGGCTACTTTCTCCCGGAACCCGTAGCGCAGCACTACCGCCGAAAACCAGGTGGTAAACCGGGCAACGGGGTAGCATATCAGGTATACAAGGAAGGCGGGAACGCTGAAAGCGCGAAGGAAAAAGTTGGGGCGCAGCCGGCAAATGGTCTTTGGCAGGAAATCGCCCACCAGCAGCGCGGCAAAAGACGATACGAGCACGCCGGCTATCAGGCGCGCGTGGGGCGAAAATTCGCTCATGACGCCATGCGCGTACAGCATGTTGGCTATCGCAATGGTGTAAACAACCAGCGCCACGGTGTTGGCCCCCAGAATGGAGGCGGTGAACTGCCCCTGGTGGCGCATGAGAGTCCCCACAAGGTAGGCGTAAATCTTGCCCTGCTGTCGGTCAATTTCTACCTTCAGCTTGCTGGACGAAGAGAATGCTATCTCCAGGCCTCTCAAAAAAGCAGAGAAAAGAAGCACGGTAACTATCAGCCATCCGGAGTTCATAGGCGCCTTTACTTTTTGTCGTCAACGTAAATAATGCTGTCAAATACTTCCTGTATCTCGTAATCCGTAAACGATTCGTCGGAAACTAACCCTTTGCCGTAAATTATTGCTCCTTTTTGGGTATCGACTATTTTTACCAGCGCGTCGGTGTATATTTTTTTTGTTTTTTGGTTCCAAAAGAGCTTTTCCGTTAGGAGTTCGTCGCCCTGCATGTTCTTTACCACTACGTTTCCGTTGGCCTCCCACAGCTCTTTTGCCTCGTAGTTTACGGCTTGATTGGCCGTAATGCTCGACTCTACGGTTACCGAATCGAGGTAGCGGTAAAGCTCTATTCCTTTTGGGAAATCGGTGTGCTTTTCTTCGGCAAAGTGAAACTGCCTCAGCTCCGGGGCAATGAAGCGGACTTTTGTGCCTCCCAGCTCCGTTACCCTCCCGTTCAGGTTTTCTACGCGCAGCGACGGAATAGCCTGTATATCGTTGATTTCCATTATTTTTTCGATGCTGCTTTTGCACGAAACGGCAGCGGCGGCGAGCAGCAGGGCTGCCGCCAGCGCTTTTACCGGATATGGTGTTACGGTTTTCACTCGTACTTGTACTTTACGAACCAAGCTTCAAAAAGGGTTATCCCCAGCGAAAAGTTTACGTAGGTTTCCTGCACTAAGCCGTGGCCGGTAGCGCCTCTCTGCCCGGCCTCAACTCCGGCGTTGAGGTATCCGGCGCCTCGCATCGGGATGCTCACGCCGAAGTTCAGGGACATATCCCGCACGGCGTAGCCGTTGTGCAGGAATGGCGTTTGCGAGTAGCGAAGGCCGCCGCGGTAGGTTATGCGCTTCCAGAAGTAGCGCACGTCGTAGCGGTTGGGGATGTAGTACCCGCCCAGCCTGAAGCTGTACGAGCGTCCCAGCTCGTTGGGGTTGTTCATCACCACGGTTTTTGACCAGTCCTGATAGCCGAATTCGGCGCCCAGCATCCACTTTTCGGAGGCGGTAATGCTTGCGCCGAGGTTTAGCTGCATGGGCAGCTTTACCGACGAGGCAACGGACGAGCTGTATGCCGTATCGGATGTGTTGCTTGTGCCTACAATCTGAGAAAGTGTGCTTTGAGTTCCGCTCAAGTTGACCTCCGGCTGCCACGAAGCGCCCAGCGCTATGCTGCGCGTACCGCTTAGCGGCTGCGCGTACTGTACGCCCAGCACCGGAGCAAAATCTGAGATTTTTTGAGTCTTGGACGAGCGAATGTTGGCGTAGTAGGCGTTGGTGTTTTGCTGCACGTTGTAGTAGTGGCTGATGCTGCCAAAGTAGTAGCGTACGCCCACTCCTGCCGAAAAGTGCTGGGTAATGTTGTAGCCCAAGTTCAGGAAAATCTGGTTGATGCCGTTTTCGCCGCGGTACAGGTAGCGCACGTCGCCCATGCTGGCCACGAGCGAGTCGTTCAGCTCGCGCCTTTCAAACTCGTAGCCAACGCTGCTGAAAGGCGTTATCCCAAGGCTCACGCCAATCCGCTTAACGGGAAAGGCAAGCGCCAGGTGGTGAAAGTTGGCCGTGTTGTAGGTAGTGCTTTGGCTTGCTGTTCTTGAGTAAAAATTTCTCATTTCTCCGCCAAAGTCCAGCACAAAGGTAAGCGAGTCGCGCGCAGATGCTCCGGCAGGGTTTACGTAGTCTATTTGCCTTTTCTCTCGTACGCCGGTGGTGATGCCGCCCATGCTGCCGGTGGCGGTCAACCCTGGCTGCGCAATATCGCCCAACCCATACATGGAGTAGGGAGAGTATGTATTAATGCTGCTATTGTCCTGAGCATATACGGAGCCGGCAATCCAAAATCCCACCCCCAAAAAAGTCCATTTATTTAGCCTCAGCATAGTGCTCAAGTATCCTGTTTAATCCGATTAACACTAAATCATAATCTACAAATATCGGTTTTTTTACCCTTTCTGCCAAGAAATAAGCATCGCCACCAGTAAAAACCGCCATTAAATTTGAATATTTTAAGGAAAATTGTTCTATGTTAACATTCACTTCGTATATTACTCCGTTAAGCACCCCCGCCGTAATGGCCTCCCGGGTGCTGCTGCCCGGCGAGGGATAGCTGCCGGCTGCCTCGCACAGGGGCAGGTGGCCGGTGAAGTCGTGCAGCGCCTTAAAGCGCAAGGCAATGCCTGGCGATATGTTGCCGCCAAGGTATTCGCCGCGGTCGCTCACCAGCTCGTAGGTAATAGCTGTTCCGGCGTCCACCACCAGCACGTTGCGGTCGGGAAAGCGGAAGTTAGCCCCCACCGCCGCCGCCAGCCTGTCGGCGCCCAGCGTTTCGGGCGAGGCGTACAGGCTGCGTACAGGCAAGGGGGTTTCGGGCGTTACCGTTAGGGCGTCGGGCAGCAGGTTGCGTATCTGCGCGGCTACCGCGTCGTCTGCGCGGCGCACCGACGCAATGATGGAGCGCGGCAGCCTGCTGTGCCGGGCCAGAAACGTACGCCCCTCGGCAAGCGAAGCGCTGCCGTCAACCAGCCTGTCCGTTACAGCGCCGCGCTCCACCACGGCCAGCTTTACAGCAGTATTGCCAATATCTACAACCAAATTTGCCAAAACTCTCTACTTGCTTTTTAAAACGTGAGTACATATTTGCCTTTGCAAGGCAAAGGTAGCGCTATCTTTTTTTGTATTTGAATTATACTGCGCGCGGGCTATTTTTGTACTTTCCCCGTTATGGGAACAATATCAATAGAAACGTGTATCGTTTTTCTATTAAAGATAAGGAGCAATAAAAAGCACCTGAAATAAGGCTTCAGGTGCTTTGACTTTGCGTACATTTTTGTATTCACCGCAATAGCGTTATTGCTCGTTGCAGCGGAGAGGGGGGGATTCGAACCCCCGGTACCAATTGCTCAGTACGACAGTTTAGCAAACTGTTGGTTTCAGCCACTCACCCACCTCTCCAGTTTTTCTTTCCGCGGCATAGTGGGCGCAAAGGTAATACTTTTTTGGCAAAAAACAATAAGATGAAAAAATCGGGCTAAATCTTTTTTTGCGTGGAGCGCCTTGCTTACGGTATGCTGTTCATGGCTTCTATGACGCGCTGCGCCTGCTGCTTGTTCCCTGCGTTGCTGTACAGCTGCGCCATGAGCTGGTAGGCAGGCTTGAAGTTGGCGCGTATTTGCAGTATCCTGTTCAGGTTTTGCAGGGCGACATTCGCGTTATTCTCCTGAGCGTAAACGTTGGCCGCAATCCACAAGCCCGATATGTCGCGGGAGTTGAGCTTGGTGACGGCGTTGGCCGAGAGCAGCGCGTTCGACAAATCTCCCTTGTTGAGGTACAGGGTTGCCGCGTGGGTGAGCGCGGCCGAGCTGCCCCTGTTAAACTTGACCCAGCGCTTGGCAAGCGTCAGCGCGGAGTCAACCATTTGCAAGTTCGAGTATATGTTGATGAGGTCGTCCAGCGCCTGCTCGTTGTAGCTGTCGTACTCCAGCGCTTTTTGCAGGTACGCAACCGCTTCGCCGATTTGCCCCTGCTGCATTGCCCGGTGCCCGTAGTAGTCCGACTTGTCGTCGCGCTTGAGCACGAGGCAAATGGGCATACCGTCGACCTTGATTTGGTACGCAGTATTTTTTGGCGGGAAGGCATTTTTGCTCTTTTGCAGCTCCGGATTTATTCCGGTAATGACGAAAATGGCGTAGTCCCAATCTCCGTATCCGCGCTCGTACCAGCGGGCAAAGCCTACGGAAAAGTCGGCGGTATCGTTGCGGAAGCAGTAGGCCACGGAGGCTGGGTGCCACGTTACCACCCTTGTTTTGCGCGTGCTGTCGGGCGCGCCGTTTTTGGCCACATCGGCCTTTATCCACTCCGACGCCCTGCGGGTGGAGTGGTAGTAGTAGTCCAGCTCGTAGCTGCCAAAAACTTTCTTTATGCCGCCCACAAGCTCGTTGAAGTAAACGTACTCGTAAGGGTGGTTGCGAATGGTGTGAAGAATAGGGCCGGAAAGCAGCGCAAGCACACCGACTATGCCGCCTGCGTAAACAATGCCGGCTGCTCGCGCCGATTTTTTCTTGAATCTTTGGGCAACCCAATTTATCAGCGCGTTGAATCCCAATCCGGCCGCTACCACCATGGGCGGATACGAAAATATGGAGTGCCGCCACCCCCCGTAAACGTTGGCCTTGGTGTAGGTTATCCAGAAGATGGGGAAAATAAAGGCAAAGTAAATCATGAACGTTTCGAACCAGCTCTCTTTTTTCAGCCCGCCGGCAAACAGGTAAACCGTAAAGCCCACAATAACGGCAACCGGAATGGTCATCAAAATAAATTTTGTGGTGTAGTACAGCGGCAGCTCCGACGACCATATCATTTTTCCCTCAAAATTCTGCCTGATGCTAACCGCAAACTGCGACATGTAGGAGAGCACAAACTTTGGGTGCTCAACGGGATTTGCCAGCCCGTATGGCCACAGCAGCATGGCCAGGGCGTAGCCTGCAACCACAACAATCAGCCCCCACTTGACCATTTTCCCGAAAAGCAGGTTGCCGGGCTTTGTCCAGATGCCCGATAGCTTGTAGCTTTTGATGAACAGCACGGCGCAGAACAGCCCAAAGTAGGCAATGAGCAGCAGCCCGCCAATGCGGACGGCAATGGCAAACCCAATGCTCACCGCCAGCATGGCCATGGTAGCTTTTTTGACCTTGGGAAAATCCTGCAAAAAGACAATGATGTAGTACAAGCCCATAATCATGCCGGTGGCGAGCGGCAAATCCTTTAGGTTGTTGAACGAATGTCCCAAAAATCGGGGAGAAAAAAACATGAGCAGCAGCACCAGAATGGCCGCTTTCCGCTGCTTGCTTACGCGAAAAGCAATGAGCGAGGCAAAAAGCATGGCCAGCCACCCGCAAATGGCGTTGATCACATGCCGTACTGCCATGTAGTCTTCTGCGTGAAGAATTTTTTCTACAAAAAAGGCAATGTTGTCCACCACCTGCCCGTAGCTTGGCATGTTGTTTTGCTGGGTCATGGTAGCGGCCACCGTATCCTTGCCTCCCGACATGTAGTAGCTGTACACATCTGCGGCGTGCTTGTAGTGAAAATGCTCATCGCCCGAGATGCCGGCATCGAGGCTGAGCCTCACCATGACAACCAGCGCAACAGCCAGCAAGCCAATAAAAGCCCATCGCCACGCCGCGCTTTCCTTTACGCCGGCCGGAGGTGCGGGTTGCTTGGCAGAAACCTCCTTTTGAACCACTTTTACTTCTTTTTTCATAATATGCATATATTTTGGTAGTGTCCGTATTCTATTGATATGGACTTAATTATGGACACCACTCCAAAAAAGATTTAACCGATTTTTCTTGCTAATTTTTTTCTACAAAAATAGCAAAAAACACTTTAATACAAGTGTATTTTGTCAAAAAATATTTGTATAGCGAGAGCAGTTCGCAAAGGATAGCTATTTTGGTTGGGTAAGTTTGCAAAAATGAAAATTAATAGCCACCTTTGTGGCACAACTTAGCTGCTCAAAAGCAACATGAAAATAGTAAACAAAGAGCTGATTGAAAAGTTTGCTGCAAAGCACGCCGACGCTGCTGGCGCGCTTAATAGATGGATAGCGCAGATAGAGCGGTCTGCTTTCTCAAAGCACAGCGAACTTAAAGCTGCTTTTCCAAGCGTGGATTACATCGGAAAAGGCCGTTATGTTTTTAACATAAAGGGCAATGACTACCGATTGGTAGCTGTCGTTGTGTTTGTCAGCGGCTTGCTTACCGTCTGCTTTATTGGAGCGCATGCCGAGTATAGCAGGGTAGATTGTTTGACCGTTATACAGTAAAAAAATCATGAGAAAAATATTTGAAAATGCGACAGCCATCGTAACGCGGGAAGACTACGATAAAGCATTACTGTACGTCAAAGCATTAATTAGAGAGGCAACCTCCTCCGGAGCGCTGGATAACCCGGAGGCCGATAATAGTTACACGCGGGAAATAGGGCGCGTTGGCTGCTTGTGCGCCGATTACGAAAGCGAGTACATAGCGTTTAAGCATATTCAGGTATCAAAAAAAGCGCAGCCCAGCGCTGCGCTGCGTAGCGTAATGGGTGCGCGCTCCGAGCCGTCTGCACAGGGCTTGCAGGCCGCCGCTCGCCGCCCAAAACTTCGCTTGTAGCTACGTAATGGGAGATCAACGCTCTTCACCTGTAGCGCGGCTACCGCCGCTTCCGGTGCGCCGGAAAAAATATATCGGGGCTTCGCCGCTTTGGTGCTATGATGCATTCTTCCGTCCCGACGTTGCACGTCGGGCTACCAAGATTAAATCCGTTCCAGATTGCGCCGTCAAACCGTAGAGACGGGGCGCGCCCCGTCTCTACATGCCCTGCGCACGTCAATAACATCAATGCTGAGTATTTTCAGTTCTTGTTTCTAATTAGGGTCTGCTGAAAAACTTGATGGTGTCCATGTTTTATTGATATAATTTTTATGCTGTGCGCGAACTATTTTTATGCCTTCCCCGTCAGGGGAACCATATCAATAAAAAAATGGAAATAGTAGAAACGTACACCGCTTTTCTCTTATCCCCGTAGGGGATTCATCGCTAAGAGATGAATCCCCTACGGGCAATAAAGCGGGCTTGCCGATGCGCTGTTCTATTGATATGAATGCCCTACGGGCAAAATATATTTTCCTATTCAATAGGATATGAGCATCACCGAATTTTTCAAGTGCAAGGCTTTTGAGCGCTTTTGCCATATTTCCTTGCACTTATATCGCGAAAATAATGAACAATATGATGATTTATAGATAATTATTACTTTTTCAGCAGACCCTAATTATAAGGTTATATCAATAGAACATGGACACCACCTGTATTTTTAGTAATGGTACACAAACCAAGAGCTGAGATCTTTTTTTCGGCTAATCATTTTTCATTTTCTCTCCTCAACGCTCGTGTTTTTTTTGTAAACAAACCTCCGGTTTAGCACAAATCCCAGCAGGGCGTTGGGAATTAGCCAGTACGCCCCCGAAGCGTAGGGGTGTATTCCTATTTTTTTGAAGAAAAAAATCCACAGATTGCCGCACAAGTAAAGAAATCCGTAAACAGCTAAATATCTTATTATAAGCCTGTTTGATTTATTTTTGAAAACCAGCGCTCCGTACGTTTTGAAGTTGAACAAAATTCCCGCTACGGTGCTGACCAGCGTGGCAACGGTGTAGTGCGCGCCCATCCATATCAGCAGGGCGTAAACGCCGTAGCCAAAGGCCGTGTTCAATCCTCCCACCATCAGGTACCTTACCAGCTGGTTTTGTAGCATATTTTTGGCGAAGCTGCGCATGTGTTCTCCTCCGGCCTACTTAATCTGCCTTACTCCGTCCTTGACCACCTCCACCATTCTGTCCACCATTTCGTCGGTCATGCCGGGGTAAACGCCCAGCCAAAAGGTGCTGTTCAGCACCATGTCCGTAGCCTCCAGAGCGCCAACAACTCTGTATCCGGAGCCCGCTTGCCGCATTTCGTCAAAGCAGGGGTGCTTCACGATGTTGCCGGCAAACAGCGCTCGCGTTTGTACGCCGTTGCTTTCGATAAATTGCGTTAGCCGGCTCCGCGTTGCCGGCGCGCCATCCTTGCAAGTCAGCGTAAACCCAAACCAGCTTGGGGTTGAGCTGGGAGCAGGCTCCGGCAAAATCAGCCTGTCCTGCACGTCGCTTAGCCCGTCGCGCAGCCGCTGCCAGTTGCGCCTGCGCCGCTCTACAAAGGCAGGCAGCTTTTCCAGCTGGGCGCACCCAATGGCGGCCTGCATGTCTGTAACCTTGAGGTTGTAGCCAAAATGGCTGTACACGTACTTGTGGTCGTACCCGAGGGGGAGCTCGCCGTACTGCCTGTCAAAGCGCCGCCCGCAGAGGTTATCTTTTCCGCCGGGGCACACGCAGTCTCTACCCCAGTCCCGCATTGAGCGGATAATTTTGTGGAGCAGCGGATTGTCGGTATATACGGCGCCGCCTTCGCCCATAGTCATGTGGTGGGCGGGGTAAAAGCTGGACGTGCCGATGTCGCCAACGGTACCGGTGAATTTTTCGGCGCCGTCAATCGTGTACTTTGCCCCGAGCGCATCGCAGTTATCCTCAATGAGCCACAGCCGGTGCCGGTCGCAGAATTGCTTCACCGTTTTCAAGTCAAACGGATTTCCCAGCGAGTGGGCAAGGAATACGGCCTTTGTTTTTTCGGAAAGCGCCGCCTCCAGGGCAGCGGTATCGGCGTTGTACTGCGGTATGGTAACGTCAACCAGCACGGGTACGGCGCCAAACTGCACGATGGGCGATACGGTTGTGGGAAACGCGGCGGCCACCGTAATAACTTCGTCGCCGCGCCGTATAGCCCTTTCGCCCAGCAGGGGCGAGGTGAGCGCCATGAACGCAAGCAGGTTGGCCGATGAGCCGGAGTTTACCAGAGAGCAAAAGGCGCTGCTGAGCGCTTTGGAAAATTGCATTTCAAAAGCGTCGGCATATCTGCCCGCCGTCAGCCAAAAGTCCAAAGCGCTATCTATCAAGTTGGATAACTCTTTGCTGTCGAACACCCGCGAGGCATACGGAATACGCTGCCCTTTGGAGTAAGGCTTGGGAGCATGGAAGCGGTTGCAGTATGCTGTCGCCATTGCCAGAATTTGCGCTCTGGCTTGCGCTTCGCTCATATTCTCAAACATGGTACGTTGTTCTATTTATTGACGGGTGCGCTACCGGCAGTCAAGTATTTTCCCGAACTTTGCTGCTTGGCGTATATTTAACTAATATTCAGATGAATACTTCATGGCTAACGACCCATTTGCAGCGTAAAGTTACATGAATTTTTTGAATTTTTCGGAAAAATTTCAGAAATTAATTCTTTCCTTCTCAACTACGAGCGGGCGCTTGCGCACCTGCGTGTGAATAGCGCCAATGTATTCGCCGATAATGCCAATAAAAAACAGCTGTACGGCCGAAAAGAAAAACAACCCAATGACTAACGGCGCTACTCCTGCCGAGAAAGTTTCCCAAAAAATCAGCTTGTAAATGAAGTAGCCTACGGCTACCAGCAGGCTAACCAGCGCAACGCTAAAGCCAATAAAGCTCGCCAGCCTTAGCGGGAGCTTGGAGTGGTTGATGAAGCCCAACATGCCAATATCGTAAAGCGCATAGAGCTTAATTTTGCTTTCCCCGTACAGCCTTTTTGGCTGCACAAACGGAACGGTAGCATACTCAAAGCCCAGCTCGCTGACAAGCCCGCGAAAGTAAGGGTAGGGGTCGTCAATGGTGCGGATGATATCTATAAACTTTTTGTCGTACAACCCGGAGCCGGTAAAATTTTTTATTTGCTTACTCCCCTCCGAAAACTTGTCCAATATGTTGTAGAATAACTTGCGGAATAAAAACATCAGCGGATTTTCTTTGCTTTTATTTTTCACCGGGCATACAATTTTGTAGCCTTCCTCCCACTTTTTGAGCAGCTCTGGAATCAGCTCGGGCGGGTCTTGCAAATCGGCAGCCATAGCAATTACCGCATCGCCATACGCCTCCCTCATTCCGTAAAACGGCGAGCGGATGTGCCCGAAGTTGCGGACGTTTACAATAATCTTCAGATTTTTATCCTGCGCAGCAAGGCGCTTTAGTATTTCAACGGTCTTGTCGGTGGACGCATTGTCGATAAAAATATGCTCGTAGCGATACTGCGGCAGCTGCTCGAAAACATCTTTTACCCTGCAGTAAAGAATTTCTACGTTTTCTTCCTCATTGTAGCATGGGGTAAGAATAGATACTAACTTTTCCATTTTGTTGTTTATGTAATAATTTTTACCATCGCTTTAACATCCCAGCACGGTTACGCCGGTAGCGGTGTCCACCTCCCACGTGATGCGCTCGTCCCAAGTCAGCTCTTTTGCTTTTGGGCGGCGGTCGAAGATAACCAGCCACGCCGGCGCGGAGGCGTCTATCCTGTCGCGGTACTTGCAGATTTGCACCAAGCCCTCCTCGCGCACCGTAGCGGGCGAATCGTGGGTGTAAACTATTTTTAT
>JAISAC010000199.1 GCA_031266935.1 Prevotellaceae bacterium | reverse complement strand
AGGGACG
This sequence comes from Prevotellaceae bacterium, assembly GCA_031266935.1. GTDB lineage: Bacteria > Bacteroidota > Bacteroidia > Bacteroidales > UBA932 > JAITMY01. Next base: position 4,326 of record JAISAC010000199.1, on the reverse strand, counting down.
ACACTTTATTAACCGTATGCTTTAGCATACGGAGCGGAGATGCGCGGATGCTCGCTTGTCCGGGCAGTCCCGCAGAGCCTGCCCCGAGCGTAGCCGAGGGGGACGACACTTTATTAACCGTTATATGTTATTTATTTCTTATCTCTTAATGATGAGCGCCGAGCGTATTCTCCAGGAGCTTTTGTCGGTTGCCGATGCCGAAAAAGCCACGTTTCTTCAACGATTTTTCAAAACCGGAAAAGGCGAGTACGCCGAGGGCGATGTAATGCTTGGCATTAATAACCCAACCATACGGAGCATTGTAAAGCATGCTCCGCATCTGCCCTTTTCCGAAATACAAGCGCTGCTGGACTCGAAGTACCACGACGCCCGGCTTACCGGGCTGCTGCTCCTCGTCAGGCAGTTCAAAAAAGCAAAGGCGGCGGCAGAGCGGAAGCAAATTTTTGATTTCTACCTGAAAAATGCCCGGAGAGCCAACAATTGGGATTTGGTAGATCTCTCCTGCCGCGACATTGTTGGCGCGTACCTGCTGGATGAGGCGGACAGGGGTATCCTGTACAGGCTTGCGGAGAGCGATTGCCTCTGGGAGCAGCGCATTGCCGTTATTTCGACGTGGACGCTTATCAAGCATGGACAATTTGACGACACGCTGAGGCTTGCAGCGCTGCTGCTTCATCACAAGCACGACCTGATGCACAAGGCCGTTGGATGGATGCTGCGGGAGGTTGGCAAGAAGGACAGGGAGGCGCTGGTCGGTTTTCTTGAGGAGCGCTGCAAGCAGATGCCCCGCACAACCCTGCGGTACGCAGCGGAGCATTTTTCGCCGGAGGAGCGGGCGCGCTTTATGAAAAGAGGCTGAGATCGGGTGCATTTGACTACGTCGATTTTCAATTCAAATTGTCGCTTTTGCTCATTCCGTAGGAATGAATCGCTCGGTAGAAAAGGCAACGTTCCGGTGCTTGTCGGCATCCCGTAGGGATGCATCCCTACGGGATGCCAAAGAGGGACGCCATTCGTGTTTTCTACCGAGCAACGCATCCCGCTGGGATGCAAAGACGACATAGAACATTTATATATTATTTATTTTTTATCCCTAACTCACAACTTATTTCAAATTAAAAAAAATGTACACTGCACAGGATTTTAAGAGCGATCAGGAGGTGCGCTGGTGCCCGGGCTGCGGCGACCACGCAATACTTGCTTCGGTACAGCGGACGCTGCCGGAGGTGGCAACGGCGCTGAATACGCCCAAGGAAAATTTTGTATTCATTTCGGGTATAGGATGCTCATCGCGCTTTCCGTACTACATGAATACTTTCGGGATGCACACCATCCACGGGCGCGCTACGGCCGTATCGACCGGCGTGAAGGTGGCCAACCCCAGCCTCAGCGTATGGCAAATTACGGGCGACGGCGACGCGCTGGCCATTGGCGGCAACCACTTTATCCACGCCATTCGCCGCAACGTTGACCTCAACATATTGCTGTTCAACAACGAAATCTATGGCCTCACCAAGGGCCAGTACTCGCCTACCTCAAAGCTGGGGCTGATTACCAAAACATCGCCGTTTGGTACGGTAGAGCGCCCGTTTAACCCGGGCGAGCTGGTAATCGGCGCAAGCGGAACTTTTTTTGCCCGCTCGCTCGACACGGAGCTCAAGCTTAGCGCCGAGTGCATGAAAGCTGCCGCGCTTCACGCGGGCTGCTCGGTGGTGGAGGTGCTGCAAAATTGCGTGATATTCAACGACGGTACGCACAGCGAATTTGCTGCAAGGGAGGTGCGCGAGGATAAAACTATTGTGCTGAAGCACGGCGAGCCGATGATTTTTGGCAAAAACAGGGATATGGGCATTATCCTCGACGGCATGAAGCTAAAGGCGGTGCCGCTGGGCCAAAACGGCGCTACCGAAAAAGATTTGCTGGTGCACGACGCTTACGAGAGCAACCCAGGCATACACACGCTGCTGGCCGCCATGAAAGCTCCCAGCCTCCCCATAGCGCTTGGCGTTATTCGCGCCGTAAAAAGCGACGCCTACGACCGGCGGGTGCACGAGCAGGTGGAGCAGGTGGCGGCAAAGCGCACCATTACCTGCGTGGACGACCTGCTGAATAGCGGCGAAACGTGGACAATGTAAAGCATTAAAGCCGTGAAAGCAAAAAACTTAATTACCGCTATTTTGCTGCTCGCCGCTGGGGTAAGCTTTGCGCAGGAAAGTATTTTCGACAGGTTTTCGGGGCAGAAAGATATAACCTGCATAACCATCACGAAAGCGTTGATAAATATGCTTCCGAGCGCTTCCTCCTCCATAAATATGAATGGCATTGATATTAAAGGTATTGCAGATAAGCTGGAGCAGGTAGATATTTTTACTTCCAAAACCAAAAATGTTGTAGAGCAGATGGAAGCAGAAGCTACCCAATACTTCAGCAGCAATAAATCGTACGAAATGCTGATGAAAATCAAGAATGAAGCAGATAACGTTACTTTTTACGGACAGAAAGCCGAAAATGCGTTTAAGTCGCTCGTCATACTTGTGAGCAACAACGGGGAATGTGTATTAGTTCACCTGTCCGGCAAGCTTACGGTGGAGGATATTCGGACTGCTACGGCTACGATGCAGGGCGGAAGGATAATCGAAAGATAACCTCCGTCCACATTTATCAGACAAAGATAAAAGTGTGAGATGACAACATTAAAAGAAGCAATCGACAGGTTTAGAGAAAATTATAATAAGCTGTCAGACGAAGATAAGAATATGATTGACGGCATTGAAAATGACGGAACACCAGAAGAATATGCAGTTACAAAAAAAGAAGCCGCTGAAACTATAAAGCGTCTTGGAAAAAAAGGAACATTTGATAGACTTGACACAATAATAGCAGCCAGAAGTAAGATGAAAGATAGCAGAGCACAAAACGAAGTATCGGATAGCTACAGCAAGGTACAGCTGCTGCTCATAAGCAACTCTACCAACGCCGGCGAGGAGTACCTCGAATACTGTAGGCAGGATATTGCCGAATTTTTGAAAAGCTGCGGCGCGAGCAAAGCGCTGTTCTTTCCTTTTGCCGCCGTTACCTTTTCCTGCGACGAGTACGAGCGCAAAGTGCAGGAAAGGCTACAGCCGCTTGGCGTAGAGGTTGAAAGCATACATCGCGTAGGCGACGCTCCAAAGGCGGTGAGCGAGGCGCAGGCAATTATGGTAGGCGGCGGCAACACGTTTCACCTGCTCAAAGCCATTCAGGATTTAAACCTGACGGAAGCCGTCCGCAGCAGGGTGCAGAGCGGAGCGCCTTACGTTGGCTGGAGCGCAGGGAGCAACCTTGCCTGCCCCACCATCTGCACCACCAACGATATGCCCATTGTGGAGCCAAAGAATTTTTCGTCGTTCAACCTCGTGCCTTTTCAGATTAACCCTCACTACCTCGACGCCCACCCCACAGGCCATGCGGGCGAAACGCGCGAGCAGCGCCTGCAGGAGTACATTGCCGCCAACCCTCGCCGCTACGTAGCGGGGCTGCGCGAAGCTTGCATGCTGCGCCTGACAAGCGGCAAGCTAACGCTGCACGGCGAGCGCTCCATGCGCGTGTTCAAGGCCGGGCAGCCGCCGCTGGAGCTGCAACCGGCGGACAGCTTGCAGTTCTTGCTTGCCTGAAGCCTGCCGCCCAGCGCCATTGCCCTGCTATAGCACCACAAAAAAAAGGATTTAGCCCATTTTTTGCGGTTTAATCTACTATGTCATAAAAAATCGTACCTTTACGCTTTAATGTTGGGTGGCTGTGCTTACGAATATCAAAATAGAAAATTTCAAGAAGTTGGAGCGTGTGTCGCTCCCGCTTTCTTCGTCCGTTGTGATTATTGGCCCCAATAATTCGGGCAAATCCGCCATTTTTCAGGCGCTTTGCTTGTGGGAAATCGGCGTACGAAGCTTTATTGCCGCCGCCACAGCCAAGGAGCAACGAAAGCTCAATAAAAGCAACCGCGTTACCCTCAACCGTAAAGATTTGTTAAATAGCCCTACTGTCTTGCTGCTGGACGAACCGGATGCGCATTTAGAAGTAATTCGCCAGAGAGAGATATTCCAAAAAATTAACGAAATGGCGCAGGAAGCTAAAAGCCAGCTCATTATTGCCGCTCCGTATGCTAAAGCATACGGTTAATAAAGTGTCGTCCCCCTCGGCTATGCTCGGGGCAGGCTCTGCGGGACTGCTCGTTGTAGAGACGTGGCGCACAGCGTCTCTACGCAGGTATGCTGCAATCCGTATGCTGCAAACCCCGCAGGGGTGACACTTTATTAACCGTATGCTTTAGCATACGGGGACAAGCAG
>JAISAC010000161.1 GCA_031266935.1 Prevotellaceae bacterium | reverse complement strand
TATGAATCCCCTATTCTTAAAACCTCATTTTAACCTAATTTTTCTAACAAAACAACCTCAGTAGCAATGAATTAATACATATAATGTAACCTCATTACCTCATTCAAAGCAACAAAAACGTTTGGAGAGAAAATGAGGTAATGAGGTTGGAGAAATTCATTTAACAATCTGCTACTGAGGTTGTTTTGTTAGAAAAATTAGGTAAAAATGAGGTTAAAGCAAACTCATTGCCTCATTTTTCCTCCAAACATTTTTATCGCTTTAATGAGGTAACGTGGAAGGCATAAAAATAGCCCGCGTACAGCATAAAAGTTATATCAATAGAACACAGACACCACCCAGATAGGGATTTATCTGTGAAAATCCTAAAAATCTGTGTCATCTGTGTGCTACGCCGGCTTCATCACCACTCCTCTGCTTTTTTTCCCGTCAATCTTTATAACAATAGGGCTGCCGAAGCGCACGTGGCGGATGTAGCTGGTTTCGGCAACCGCCGGCTGCGCGTTGAGGAAGTCAACGTCGTAAAAGCCGCCGCCCTCCTTGAGGTAGGGGTTCACGGTGAAGTAGCCTACGTGCAGCGAGGTGAGGTTGTGAAAAAAGTGCGTTCCCTGGCTTGGGTCTATGCGGTAGGCGGTAAGCCCCGCCTCGACGATGAGCCGCGCCCCCGAAATATGCGGCCACTTGACCGGAATGCCCAGACTTGTATCGCTGCTGCCCCAGCGCCCGGGGCCAACCAGCACGTAGCCGCGCCCCTCGTCCGTGAGCTGCCGGTTGATTTTTTCAACCTCGCAGGCCACCAGCTGGTTGTTCGACGCGCTAAACTTTTTGGGCTTTACATATACCACATCGTACACATCGCCGGCAATGCCGTGCCCCAGCGCGCTGTCGGTGCAGATGATAACCTGCTCCTGCGGTATGTCTGCCAGGTTTTCGCTTATCACCTCGCGGCTGTCCACCACCGGACGGATTTGCAGCAGGTAGAGCGTACTCGGCTCGCTGCTGTAGGAGAGGTTCACGGCAAACTCAATCTCCACGTGCCGCGCCATTTCGCTATGCCCGATTTTCAGCACCCTGTCCAGCGCGTACGCAATGGGTACGGCGCCGTGCTGCAGGATGTTGGCAAAGGAGATAATTTTTCGCCCGCCATCGTACAGCCCGTCGCGGATAATCTGGTCGGCAGGGTCGTAGGTAGAGGCAATGAGGCGTAGCGTTCCGTCCTTTTCGGCCTCGGATACCCGCAGCTTGAGCAGGTTGGAGGCGTCGTCGGTTTGCGGAGAAAAGTTCTTTTTTGCTAAGTCGAGCGCGTAAAATTTGGTTTGCGTTTCGCGCAGCGCCAGGTCGAGCATGCTCAGCTGCAAAATATTTTGGGGGTGGCACGGCGAGAACCTCAGCGTAACGCCGCCATCTACGATGTACTTGCCCAGCCCCAGGGCGATGTTGGCCACGCCGTCCTCGGGCTGCTCCGGCGCTATGGGGTAAAAGTTGACGGAGCGCGCTACCCCCGAAAACGAAGGGTAGTAGCGCTGCCCGTAGGCGCTGCCGCAAACCTCCTGCAGCACGATGGCCATCTTTTCGCTGTCTATCACGTTGGATGTTGCCGCCATGTACGCCTTGCTGTCCTTGAAGAACACCGAGGCGTACACGCCCTTTACCGCCTCGTAGAGCATGCGCAGCGTGGTGGTTTTGCTCTCCTTGACGTAGGGAATCATGTAGGTGCTGTAAATTCCGGCAAAAGGCTGGTAGTGGGAATCCTCCAGCAAGCTCGACGACCGCACGGCAATGGGCGAATCTATGGCTTCGATGAAGGCCAGAAAATCGGCAATGAAGCGGCGCGGCAGCCGGGCGTTGAGAAAATGCTGCAGCATTTCTTCGTCCGAAATATCGCTCAGGGCAACGGGGTAGAGGTTGTTTTGCTCCATAAACTCATCGAAAATGTCGGTGCAGAGCACCACCGTCTTGGGGATGGCGATGTTCAGGTTTTCTACCTCGCGGAGCGCCACGTTGCGCTTGATGAGCGCGTCGAGAAAGGCCAGCCCTCGCGCCTTGCCCCCCATAGACCCCTCGCCAATGCGGGCAAAGTTGGAGTAGCGGTCGAACCTGTCGCGCTGAAAGACGGCCACCACGCCGCGGTTTTTGATTTTGCGGTACTGAACAATGGCGTCAAAAGTCGTTTGGCGCACCGCATCGAGGCTGCCGCCTTCCTCAAAGGTGATGCCCCGCAAGAACTCGGCTACCGGAAACATGGCGCGGGAGTACAGCCAGCGCGAAATGTGGTTGTTGGAGATGTGGTAGGCAAGCGACTTGTCGGGGATGCTGAATATCTTGTCCTGCAAGTCGCGCAGGTTGCCCACGCGCGCTACCTCCTGCCCCGTGTCGGGGTCGCGAAATACGAAATCGCCAAAGCCAAAGCCGTCGGTCATGTGCTCGCGCAGCTCCAGCTCCAGCGTTTTAGAATTTTTGTCAATAAAGCCCACCCTCATCTCGCGGGCGTACCGCGCGTTTTCGCTCTCCGACGATTGCAGCAAAAAGGGTACAAACTTGTCAACGGAGCGAATGTGCCGGCAGAGGCTCACCCCCGCCAGCCGGTCCTTTTTTCCGCCGCGCTCAAAGCTGGCGTCCGATATAACCCCCAGCATGTTGTCCTGGTAGCGGCTGTATATGCCAATGGCCTCCTCGTAGGTGCGCGCCAGCATTATCTTTGGCCGGCCGCGCATGCGCAGCATACGCTGGTGGTCGTTGAGCGCCTCGGTCATGAACGAGCGCGACTGCTTGAAGATAATCTGGTAGAGGTGCGGCAGGATGGAGGAGTAAAAGCGGATGGAGTCTTCGACGAACAGCAGCACCTGTACGCCCGCCTCTATTACATCGCTCTCAACGTTCATGCGGTCTTCTACGAGCTTGATGATGGCCATGAGCAGGTTAGCGTTGCCCAGCCAGCTGAACACGTAGTCAATGGCGCTCAGGTCTTCGTTGGCAATGCGCTGCGAAACAGCCCGCGAAAAGGGCGTGAGCACCACAATCGGGATGCTTGGGTACAGCGCCTTGATGCGCTTGGCCTGCTCAAAGGTTTCGCTGTCGCCGCCAAGCATGCTGATGATGAGCTCAAAAGGGCGCTCCTGCAGCAGCGCCAGCGCCTCGTTCTGCGTCAGCGCCTGCGTAAAGCGCGGCGGGTAGCGCAGGTTGAGCGAAACGTACTCGTTGAATATCTGCTCGTCCACCCGCCCGTCGTCCTCCAGCATGAAGATGTCGTACCGGCTGGCGATGAGCAGAATGTTGTATATGCGGCGGTTCATCAGGTTGGCAAAGGAGGTATCCTTAAAGTAAAGCTGCCTGATGCTGGGCGCGGTGCTAATCATAAATTAAGAATTAAGAATTAAGAATTAGGAGTTAAGAGTTAAGAACTTAGCGGTTTGAATTATCCTTCAATTCGTTTTCAATATCTTCAATGGGAGGCATCGTACCTTTAAAATCGGCGGGATATAATTTTGTCAGCTCATACTCTGAAATGCCAATAGGCTGCTTGCTCGACTCCAAAGCATACTGTGCCAGCACGTTGTCTTTTGTTTTGCAGATAAGCAGCCCAACCGTAGGGTTGTCCTCCGAGCGCTTCAGCGTGTGGTTGACGGCTGTAATGTAAGTCCCCAGCTGCCCTACATTATCAGAATCAAACTCTTTGACTTTAATTTCAATAACAACGTAGCACCTGAGCGTCAAATTGTAGAATAGCATATCTATAAATTTTTCTACCTTTCCTATTTGCAGCCGGTATTCTCGCCCTATGTACGCAAAGCCGGTACCCAATTCGAGCAGGAATTTTGTAATATCCCGAATTAGCGCATCTTTCAGCTCTTTCTCCTTATAGTTCTCCGTGATAGCCAGGAAATCGAAATTGTACGGATCTTTTGTTATCTCTCTCGCCAAATCGCTCTGCAAAGTTGGCAAGGTTGCGCCAAAGTTGGTTATGGCTTTCCCATCGCGCTCATATAAATCTGTTCCTATGAAGTTTAGAAGCACAGAGCGCGACCAGTTGTTTTGCATCGTTTTGCGTACATAAAACAGGGCTTTCAGCGGGGCAGAGTAGTATTTATCAATGATGACCTTGTGGTGCCCCCAGGGGATGGCAAACAATTCGCCCTCAAGCTGGGGGTAATTTAACTTCTCGGTGTTTTCCAAATTGCCCCCAGCCTGGGGGCAATTTGATTTATCAGCTTTTTCCAAATTGCCCCCAGGCTGGGGGCAGTTTGCTTCATCCGCATTTTCCAAATTGCCCCCAGCTTGGGGGCAATTTGAATTATCTGCGTTTTCCAAATTGCCCTCAAGCTGGGGGCAATTTGAATTACCTGCGATTTCTAAATTGCCCCCAGCCTGAGGGCGAATTATATTAAATTGATTATAAACAGAATAGAACCTTTTTATGTAGTTGATGTTGGTGATGGAAAAACCTTTTACGCCGGGAAGAGCATCCTGCAAATCCTGGCTTATTGCTTTGATTATTCCATCTCCCCACTTGCTTTCTGCTTTCAGCTCCACAATATCTCTGCCGAGCAGCCAGTAGAAGCGCAGCATTTCCGAATTTACCTTCACTGAGGCTCGCAGCTGGCTTATCCTGAACATTTCGCTAAGCCCAGAAATCCACTGCTTATACTCTTCGTCTATTTTTATTAATTTGCTCATGGTTGCTTATGGTATTAATTGTTTATGCTGCATGTGATTACTGTCAATAAGGTCAATAAGGTTGCATCTCCGCTCCGTATGCTAAAGCATACGGTTAATAAAGTGTCGTCCCCCTCGGCTACGCTCGGGGCAGGCTCTGCGGGACTGCTCGTTGTAGAGACGTAGCGCGCCGCACCTCTACGCAGGTATGCTGCCATCCGTATGCTGCAAACCCCGCAGGGGTGACACTCTATTATCCGTATGCTTTAGCATACGGGGGTCGTCCCTGCGGGACTGCTCGTTGTAGAGACGTAGCGCGCCACACCTCTACGCAGGTATGCTGCCATCCGTATGCTGCAAACCCCGCAGGGGTGACACTCTATTAACCGTATGCTTCAGCATACGGAGACAAGCAGGAGGCTCCCGCTAAGTCCCGCAGAGCCTGCCCCGAGCGTAGCCGAGGGGGACGACACTTTTATATCCGTTATATGTTATTTCTTTCTTATCCCTTAATTAAGGTAATTCAAAATTTCCACACTCCCGTTCTGAAAAAATTCAAAATTCAGAATTCAAAATTCAGAATTTCCTCACTCCTCAATTTTCAGCTTTTTCACCTCCTCCTCTGTAGCGTGCAATTTTTTGCGGCACAGCTGCAGCAGGTCGGCGGCGCGCGTTACCGCGCCCGACATGCTATCTACGTCCAGCGTGCCGTTCTCCAGCTGCTCCAATATCTTTTCTACTTCGCCAATGGCCTCTTTGTAAGTCAACTCTTTTGTGGACATGATGCTAACGATTTAACGGTTTAACTTTCTCTCTTCTCCTGCTCGGCGCTCCCCCTGCGCCTTGCCCTTGGGTGGTAGAGCAAAATGGCCTTCCGGAGGTATTCGCGGTCGAGGTGGGTATAGATTTCGGTGGTGGTGATGCTTTCGTGCCCGAGCATTTCCTGCACGGCGCGGAGGTCGGCGCCACCCGCTATGAGGTGCGTGGCAAACGAGTGCCGAAACGTGTGCGGGCTTACCGTTTTGGTAATCCCCGCGCGCGCCGCAAGGCCTTTCGTAATCAAAAACACCATTGCTGCCGTCAGCTTTGCGCCGCGGCAGTTGAGGAAAACAACGTCGTCGGCGCTGCGCTGCGCCACCTCGGCGCTGCGTCCGGCGAGGTAGAGCTTTAGCGTGCTCACCGCCTTGCCGCCTATGGGCGCCAGCCGCTCCTTGTTGCC
>JAISAC010000101.1 GCA_031266935.1 Prevotellaceae bacterium | reverse complement strand
TTTTATAATCTCACTTTTTTTTTTTTATCTCGCTTCTCTCTGTGTGTGTGTGTGTGTGTGTGTGTGTGTGTGTGTGTGTGTGTGTGTGTGTGTGTGTGTGTGTGTGTGTGTGTGTGTGTGTGTGTGTGTGTGTGTGTGTGACGTGTACGCACACATATAGCAAAGCAACCCGGTACTACCAACCTATCCGGTAGTACCAGGCTATTTTGCATACGGTGAGAGAAATTATGTTGCGGTGTATGATACATATCAACATTAATGCTAATAAGCAGTAAAAGTAAGTAAAATTTTTCAGAAGTTGCGCTAATTCTTCAAATTTTGAGCGCAAAATATTTTTACAGGAAAACAATGCTCAAGCTATCAGCGAGATATAGCGCTTAAAATATGGCAAAACAAATGGACGGAATGACGCTGGAGGAAATGCGTGAATTTTTCAAGCAAATTCGCGAAGGAAAAGTACAGCTGGCATGAGCAAGCGCCAATTGGGCACACAGATGACACAGATTTGAAAGATAAACACAGATAAATCCCTATCCGTGTTTATCTTTCAAATCTGCATCATCTGCGTACTAAAGCAATCAATAAGCTGGCTTTTTCGCGATATAAATCCTGTATTCCCACGGGTTGAGCGTAAAGCAGGGTTTGGCGTCGAACTTGACGGACATGCCCTTACCCCAAACGCTGTACTCGCCGTAGAAAGCGTCTCCCTCCAGCTCAACGTTTTTCACCACCTCGGGCGACAGGTTGAACAGGCAAAATACCTTGCTGCGGCTATCCTCGCGGACAAAGCTGAGCGCTTTCTTATTTTGCGAGCTGTTCACCCACACCATGTCGGCGCCATGCTCTCCGTTGTGCAGCGCGCTGTACTCCGCTTTTAGCCCGATGAGGCTTTGGTAGAGCGAGGTGAAGCTTTCCTCGCTGCTACGGCTGATTAGATCCTTTTCAAAAAAATCAAGGCAGCGCCTGTTGCCAAGCTCCTGCCCGGTGTAGATGAGCGGAAATCCCGGCACGGTGAAGGTGAGCACAGCCATAGCTTGTGCTGCGTCGCCCATGCGCATAAACTCGGTGCCGTTCCACGAGTTTTCGTCGTGGTTGGACGTAAACAGCATACGGAGCGTGCGCTTTTGGAAGTTAAGAATATCGCGCTCAAAATACTCTTGCAGGTCTTTCACGCTGCTTTTTCCCTGCGCTATGCCGTTCATCAGGTGGTGGAGCTCCCAGCCGTAGTTGGCGTCAAAGGCAGTGTCGGTCAGCGCACGGAAAGCTTCATCCTCCGCCAGCATAAACACGGGCTTCACGGCGCTGCACTCTTTACGCGCCGCCTCCCAAAAATCAAGCGCCTGCCGCTCGGTCACGTAGTCGCTTGCAAGCCTCGCCACGTCGCAGCGAAAGCCGTCAATGTCGGCCTCGGTGAGCCAGTACTTCATGGAGGCAATCATCTCCTTCTGCATGTCGCTGCCCGCGTAGCTGAGCTGCGCTACGTCTGTCCAGTCGTACGGGCCAACGGGCTTTCCGTCCTTTCCCGTAACGTACCAGTCGGGGTGTGCGCCGACCCAGGCGTGGTCGCGCGAGGTATGGTTGGCGACCCAGTCAATGATGACTTTCATGCCGCGCCGGTGCGCCTCCTGCACTACCTGCTTAAAGTCTTCCAGCGTTCCAAATTCGGGGTTTACGGCGCAGTAATCCTGAGCGGAGTAGTAGCTGCCGAGGGTGCCCTTGCGGTCGAGCTTGCCGATAGGGCTTACGGGCATAAACCACAGGATTTTCACGCCCAGCTGCTGCAAGCGCGGCAGGTGCGCACGGAAAGCCTCCAGCGTTCCCTCCGGCGTATACTGCCTCAGGTTGACCTCATAAATGACGGCGTCCTTGCTCCAGTCCGGCTGGGAGAGCGATTCAATCTTAGCGCCTACCGACGCTGCATTTTCTACATTTGCGCTGCTGCACGAGGCAAAGCAAAGCGTTGCCGCCAGCGCGATGGTGATAATAAATTTCATAATTCAAAAAAGATTTAAAAATTCAACAATTCAACAATTCAACAATTCAAAGATTCAACAATTCAACAATTCAAAGATTCAACAATTCAAAGATTCAACAATAACATTGATACTATTAATGTGCGTAGGATATGTAGAGACGGGGCGCGCCCCGTCTCTACGGTTGAGCGGCGGCGAAGCCGCCGCCCAACCGTCCCTCTTCCATCGTGCCCGTCATTCCTCGCTGCGCTCGGAATGACGGCGCTATAAGCGCTACCCAACTATTGAACATTCACTCAATATTAAAATCATGCTCGCCCTGTATGTAGTAAATTACAGGATACCTGTATTTTTTCTGCTGCTGCTTGAGGCTCTCCATGCCGAAGTCTATACCGCAAAGTATATCGAATGGCGGCGCAAAAAGCAGCGTATTCATATTTGGGCGCATCATTCTGCACATGAAGAGCCTGAAGTCCCGTATGCGGCTCTCTACGGCCGGTGTCAGGTAAATGCTATCCCTCCTCTTGTCCGCCTCTTGCAGCCGCCTGACGTGCTCGGCATTGCCGCCGTCAAAGTTAAGCAGGGCTACCGTCTTGCCCTGCTCGCTGAAGTTCCTCCCGTTGCTGCAATCTCTAAATACCGATAGCATCGTTGTACCGTAGCCGTAATCGGACATGGAAGAATCTGTGTTCTGCGGAGGTCGCATGTCCATTGTTTCGGCAAAATTTCTTGCGTTGAGGGCGCCCTCGTGCACAGCCTGTAGCATAAGCGGCTCAAAAAATGGCATAATGCTGCTATCGCCATAAATTGAATGCCTAAACAGCAAATAGATGTCGGATGACATGATGTTCCAACCTACAACTTTTTCGTCAAAAATATTAACGCTTTGCGCGAGATTTTTTAGGCGTACAATATTGGCCGAATCCACCATTTTGATAGTATCCCAGCACGTTCCGCTATATATCTTTCCGTTATTTACCTGCCTACAGTGTTCTCTTATTGCCTGGTCGCTACGCACCATATCCCGTATCACCTCAATTGCAGCTTTGTTGAGCGACCCTGCTACGACAGTCGTGTCCATAATCACGCTAAGTACGCTTGCATTTACCTCTATATCGGTAAATCCTGCATAGCGCAGGTTGTAACCCAGCTCCTTCAGCCGCTTGCAGTAATCTTTAGCCGCGGCTATTGATGGTTGTGCAGATTTCGCTTCGCAGAGCAAAGCGTTGTGCAAGTCTTCAAAAAACGGGTTGGCTTTGTACGCAAAAGCCTCACGGTAACGAATAGCTGCGCTATCGTACTGCTCCCGAATAATGTAATCCTCCGCCACGCTCACCAACTTGTAGTAGGTGCGTAAATCCCGTCCGGCTTGCTCTTGGGCCTGTAGCGGGTGGCATAGAAACCCTGTAGAGGCTGTTAGAATGAGGCAGGCAAACAGCCTGATTTTTTGATTGCTTGATGAATAGCTAATCATAATAGCATTTTTAAAATGTTATTGGCGTAATGAAAACCAAAAATACATAGCAGAAGTAAAGGTAATCTATTTTTGCTATTTACGGAACATCGCTATTTAAAACCTCAAAGCTGTTTGCCGGCAGCTCCACGGTGAGCAGCGACTCACTTTGCGTGAATGTAGCGCCGAAGTTACCGGTGAGCTTTGCGCCGCCGTAGCTCTGCGGAAGCTTTACCCGCAAGGTTTTCGCCTCGCTGCCGTTGTTGATGGCCGACACAACCAGCTGCCCAAAGTAGGTGCGGGACAGCGCCAGCGCATCATCGTCAACGTACAGCAGCTCGACGTCGCCGTAGGTGAGCGGCAGCAGCTCCCGCCGCAGCGAGGTCAGCTTTTTCACCTTGCTCAGCAGCGCCTGCTCCTCGGGTTTGTATCCGCCAAACTGCATCAGGCGGCGGTTATCGGGGTCGTTGGCGCCGGGTTGCCCGTACTCGTCGCCGTAGTAAATACAGGGAACGCCCGGAATGGAAAAAATAAGGGCGTGCAGCAGCGCCAACTTTTGGTAGCCCACGCTGCTGCCAACGCCTACCTCGCGATTCCACCCCGCAGCTTTTCCGTCTTCGTCAAAGCGCACCGCCCCGCCGGCGTACGAAATGAAGCGTACGCGGTCGTGATTGCCCGTGATGTACCCCATTAGGTTGTGGTAGCCGTACGTGTCAAAGCTTTGCTGCAGCACGCTCCAGAGGCGCTGCATGTTGCCGTTGGCGGCAAATGCCGCCACCATTGCGTCGTAGGCGTTGAAGTCAAACTGCGCGTTGAGCATTCCGCTGCCCACGTAGCCGGCAATGAGCTCCGGGCTGCCGTACGTTTCGCCGATTTGGTAGAGCGGTCGCTCAACCTCTACCTTGAGCTTTTGCGTCAGCATACGCCAAAAGAGCAAGTCCACATGCTTGCTGGCGTCGTGCCGGAAGCCGTCAAGGTCAAACTTTTTCATCCAAAACACGGCGCTGTCGCTTAGCGGATTTGCCGCCTCGTAAGCCGACAGGTTGAGCGTGGGCAGGTGCGTATCAAACCACGTGGTGAGGCGGTACTCGTCCCACCGCTCTACGTTCAGCGAGCCGTCGGGGAGGCGTAGCGGGGTTATCCACCGGGCGTAGCTCTTCAGCATTGGGTAGTCGATGTGCACGTGGTGCGCCACGTAGTCCATCAGCACGTTGATGTGGTGGCTGTGGGCGCTGCCAATGAGATTTTGCAGCGCAGCGTCGCTGCCAAACCGCGCGTCCACCTGCGTAAGCGAAACAGGCCAGTAGCCGTGGTAGGCCGAGAATTTGGTTTTGGGGTTGGCATTTTGTCCCCAAGCGGTGTAGGGGTTTTGCGTTATGGGCGAAATCCACAGGGTATTTACGCCCAGCGTGTCAAAAAATCCATCCTCAATTTTTTTCGTAATGCCGGCCAAATCGCCGCCAAAGTAATCGACTTTGGGCAGCACGTCGGGGCTGTTGAGGCGGTAGTCGTTGCTGCTGTCGCCGTTCACAAACCTGTCCACCATTACGGAGTAGATAATTTGCGTCGGCATATCGCTGCGGGTAAGCTGCAATGCGCTACGCACAACTTTGCCCCTGTGCAGCGGAATGAGCAAATCGTTGGATACGCCGGCCCGGTTGTACGCCCACACGCGCAGGTGCGAGCGGTCGGCGGCGGTTGCGCTGCGCGGAATGGTTACCTCAACCTCCACTGCGCTATCTTTTCGGCCTGCAATGCGCACAGGAATTCTGTAGTTTTCCCAAAAAGCAAGCAGCATTTCCGGCTCATTTTTTACCAGCAGAGTCAACTTGCGCCCTTTGGCTTTTTGCGTTATCAGCACAGGCGGGAGCATGTCGCTTTCGCCGACGGTTACCAGCGAGTTGAAGCCGCCCATGTTGTTGCTCACTTTGGCAGGGTTAGCCGGGTCGAGCTGCTCTTTTCCGTCGGCCACAATGCAGTACTGGTAGCTGCCGCGCGGCGCGGCAAAGTCAACGCTCCACGCGCTCCCGGTGCGCTTCATCTCTCCGAGGCTCACGTTCCAGCCGTTAAACTCCCCCTTGACCTGCACTTTTTTATAGCCGGCGTCGGGGATTTCAATCCTGAAGCTGCGCTCGCTGCTTTGCAGGGCAACGATTGAATACGCCGCGCCGTCGGCCCAAACCCTCACCTCTCTCAGCAGCGACGCTTTGTCCTGCAGGCTGTCAACCGCAATGATTTTACGGTTCCGGTCGAAGCGGTAGCTGCAACCCTGCACATCAACGCTGTCAATGACGGTTTGCGGCAGGTAAAAGTAGTCCGTGAGGTATATCGTGTCCCGTTCGCCAAGCACGATAGGCGACGCCAGCCCTTTTATTGCCGGATTTTCGGGTACGCTGAGCGCAGCTTCTTTCCCGCAGCTGCCCAGCAAAGCCATCGTTGCCGCTAAAGCTAAGTACTTCATAAAATTTCAGATTTCAAAAATTCAAAATTCATAATTCATAATTCATTTCTTCACCGTCAGCTGCACGGCGAGGCTTCCGGCAAGCAGCAGCGCGCCTGCTACCAGCAGCATGTTCACCTGCATGCCGCCTGTGAGGTAGAGCAGGCTGCCGCCCACGAGCGCCGCCACAATTTGCGGCAGGCAAATAGTGCCGTTGAACAGCCCGAGGTACGCCCCCATATTTTTGCCCGAAAGCGCGTTGGTGAGGAT